>JAEZZV010000274.1 GCA_023418375.1 Actinomycetes bacterium
CGGCGGAGTGTGCGCATCGCTTTGTGCCGCTAACTCTCCGACGCTGGCTTGTCCACGGGCGACGGCGGCGTGCGGTCGTCCACGGTGGGGGCAGGCACTCGACCGCGCCGGGCGCGAGACGGTCGAGGCTCCTGACGTGCGCCTCGATCCCTCCGTCGTCGCCCGAGCCGCAGGGACCCAGGCCGGTGTCCTCACGACGGCTCAGCTCGTCGACCTCGGAGGGGACCGGGCATGGATCTCGCGACAGGTGCGGTCGGGACGCTGGCAGCACCTGCACCAGGGTGTCGTCGCCACCTACTCGGGGCCGGTGACGTGGCGCTCCCGGGCGTGGGCCGCGGTCCTGTATGCCGGGCACGGCGCCGCCCTGAGCCACGCGAGCGCAGCCTTCAAGCACGAGCTCATCGACTCGCCGCCCCGCCGGGTCGACATCCGCATCCCCGAACGACGCCGCGTCGCGCCGTCTCCGGGGATCGTGATCCACCGTTCGACAGCCGAGGTCCGCGCGTCCGGGAGGCCGCGGACGGTGTGGCGGGGAGACACGGTCGTGGACCTCGTCGCCGCAGCCCGCACCGTCGATGACGTCGTCGGCTGGATCTGCGCCGGCGCGCGTGCCGGTGCGAGTTCCGAGGAGATGCTCGACGCCGCCCTGCGGCGCGGACGGTTCCCGAACGCGCCGCTGCTCCGCGAGGTCATCACCGAGGTCGAGGCAGGAGTCGAGTCGCCGCTCGAGCGCCGGTACCACCGCGACGTCGAGCGTCGCCACGGCCTGCCGCGCGCTCGGCTGCAGGTCACCGCGTCGGTCCTGGGCCTGCGGATCCGCGCCGACGCCGTCTACGACCAGTTCGGGGTCCGGGCGGAGCTCGACGGGAACCTCGGGCATCCCGGCGGCCGCACCGATGCCGACACCTGGCGGGACAACGCCGTCGTCCTCGCCACCGGCGACCTGACGTTGCGCTACCGCTGGCGGCACGTCGCCGTGCTGACGTGCGCCACGGCGGCCCAGCTGGCGACCGCGCTGCGTCGGGGCGGCTGGACGGGAGCGGCTCGAGCATGCTCACCGGGCTGCGCCATGACCCGCGTGTCCTGAGCGTCGGAGGGTTCGCGTCACACAGCGACGCGAAGTCTCCGAGGATCGCGACTGTGCCGGCGCGACCGTGTGTCAGATCGCGCGGACGCCCGCCAGCGCGCCCGCGATGGCCGCGAGGCTCTCCGCGCCGTCGGGGCAGGCCAGCTCGACGCGCGAGCGGCCCGAGGCGATCTGCACCCGGTACGCGCCCACGTACTTCGGGTGCTCGTGCGAGCCGACGGCGGTGACCGCCGCCGTCATCAGCACCGTGTGCGCGATGGACCACGCCGGCCGCGGGTGGCTCGTGAACCACTCACGCCGGTGCACGAACTCCAGCGTCCCGGCGTCGGCGCAGACCAGCGCCGCGTGCAGGGTCACCGGGCGGTGCCGGTCGAGCCAGTGCCGCAGCGTCCCACCCCGACGCGGCACGACGGCGCGCGGGTGCGCGCCCAGCAGGACCAGGCCGGGCCGCTGCTCGGCGATCTCGAGCCGGGCGGTGACGAGGCCCGAGTCGACGTCGTCGAGGTCCGCCATGCGCGAGGACGGCAGCGGCACCCGGCCGGGCCGCTCCGCGGGGTCGCGCGCGGCGAGCGCCTCGGTCCGGATGATCTCGAGCAGCTCCGCCATCACGCCGCGCGACACCGCGCTGTACCGCAGCCCGACGGCGACGCCGCTGCGCTGGAGCCCGTCGACGTCGTGGATCACGAGCCGGCCGTCGAGCATGGAGACGCTGTGCTCGATCGCGGCGATCTGCCGGTAGGGCAGCTGCACCGTCTGGTACGTGTCGCCCTTGCGGGACAGGACGGTGAGGATCTCCTTGCCCGCGACCACGAGGTGGTCGTAGAGGTGCATCTCGGGGTTGGCCTCGCGCCGGTCGATGGCGCGCGGGACCTTGAGCACGAGGCGAGCGGTCTCCAGCTCCACCCCGTGCCCCTGGTAGAGGCGCGGCACCTCCTCGGGCGTGCGGACGCGATACGTCCACGGCCCGAAGGCGTCGTACTCCGGCGTACGCTGCACGGTCCGATGATTCCAAGTCTCGGCCGCCACCGGAACCGTCCTGAGGTACCGAGTCGGTGACGGTTCCGGCATCCGGACGGCACGGCGGGCGCGAGCTCAGCCGGCCGCCAGCGCCTCGCGCAGCGCCCGCACGGTCGGCGCCCCCTCGGGGAGCACGAGCTGCACGACGCCGTCGCCCACCGACACCCGGCAGGCGAGCGCTCCGGCGTAGGCGGGGTGCGGCGTGAGGGCGACGGCGGTCACGGCCGCGGTGAGCAGCGTCGTCCGCGCGATGGAGTGCGTCGGGCGCCCCCGCGGGGTCAGTGGCTCGCGCCGGTGCAGCACCTCGACACGGCCGGGCGCGTACGCGACGACGGCGGCGTGCAGGGTGATCGGCCACCACCTGTCGAGCAGCCGCGCGGCCCATGTGCCCGAGCGCCGGGCCACCGGGACCCGAGCGTGGTCGGCCAGCCGGACCAGCCCGGGGTGCCGCTCGACGAGCTCGCGGTACGCGACGACGAGTGCGACGTCGGACCCGCCGACGCTCCACGTCCCCGCCGGCACGCCCGGCGGCGCCGCCGCGGGAGCGGCGTGCCCCCCGTGCACCTGCGACTGCCCCTGCGCCTGCGCCTGCTCGAGCAGCAGGTCGACGAGCTGTTCGACGGCGCCGAGCGAGACGCCGTTGAACGCCATCGCGAGGACCTCGCCGCCCGACCCGGGCGTGGCGTCGAGGATCCGGAGGCGGCCGTCGAGCAGGGACACGCTGAGCTGGACCGCGCCGATCCGGCCGTACGGCACGGACAGCTCCCGGTACCGCTCGCCGTCGCGGCTGAGCACAGTCAGCGCGTCCGGGCCCGCGACGAGCAGGTGGTCGTAGAGGTGCATGGTCGGCGTCGCGTTGCGACGCTCGATCGGCCGGGGCACCTTGAGCACCAGCCGCGCGGCCTGGAGGTCGGTCGCGTGGGCGCGGTAGAGGGGCGGCACCTCCTCGGGGGTCCGCACCTCGTAGATCCATGGACCGAAGGCGTCGAACTCGGGTGTCGTCTCCATGCCTCCAGCGTCCTCCCTGGGAGCGCTACCTGACCCCCGGCGTGGCACATCGGTCGGCCGCCCGTCCCAGTACCGTGTGACCGTGCCCGCGACGCCGCCCCTCCCCCCGGTGCCGGCCGACGACGACCCTGATCGCCCCGGCTGGCGACGGCCGCCCGTCGGGCCCGACGAGGTCCGCAAGGACGCCGCCGCGGCAGCCGCGCTCTTCGTGGGCGCGCTGCTGAGCATGGTGCTGTGGCGGATCGCCGGCCTGTACGACGATCCCGCCGCCCCCTGGCTGTCCGTGCTGCTGCTCGCACTGGTCACCGGGCCGCTCGCGGTGCGCCGACGGTGGCCGGGCATCGTCCTCCTCGTCGTCTCCGCCTCGTTCGTGCTGCTGGCGGGCTTCGAGGTGCCGGAGACGCTGGTCGCCAACATCGCGCTGTTCTGCGCGCTGTACACGGTGGGTGCGTGGGGCCCGGACCGGCGGCGCGCGACGTGGGTGCGGGGCCTCGTCATCGCCGGCATGCTCATCTGGCTGACGGTGTCGATCTTCATGACGATGGGCGACCCGGACGCGCTGCCCGACTTCTCGCGCGCGGGCGCCTTCTCCCCGCTGCTGGCCTACCTGCTCATCCAGGTGTTCACCAACATCCTGTACTTCGCCGGCGCGTACTGGTTCGGCGAGCGGCAGTGGGCGTCGGCGCGCGAGCGGGCCCGCACCCAGCTGCGCACCCGCCAGCTCGAGGCCGAGCGTCGCCGGGTCGCCTCCCAGGCCGTGGCGATCGAGCGCCTGCGGCTGGCCCGCGAGCTGCACGACGCCGTCGCGCACCACGTCTCGATGATGGGCGTGCAGGCCGCGGTGGCCCGGACGCTGCTCGACGCCGACGCCGCGCGGGCCCGCGAGACGCTCGAGCAGGTCGAGGAGTCGGCGCGCGAGGCGATCGAGGAGCTGCACGGCATCCTCGGCACGTTGCGCGACGAGCCGGACGACGCGACCCCGGACGGCGCCTCCCCGGCCGGAGCGGGCACGGGCACGGGCACGGGCACGGAGGCGGTGGGCTCGCTCGACGTGAGCCGGATCCCCGAGCTCGTGGACGCCGCGTGCGAGGCGGGCCTGCCGACGACGTTCCAGGTGGTCGGCGAGCCGGTCCGGCTCCCACCGGTCCTGTCGCTGAACCTGTACCGGATCGCGCAGGAGGCGCTGACGAACTCCCGCAAGCACGCCGGCCCGCACGCCCGCGCGGACGTCCGCCTGCGCTACCTGGACGACTCGGTCGAGCTCGAGGTGACCGACGACGGCGTCGGCGCGGCGAGCGCGGCGGCCCGGGGGCGGACCCGCGCGTCGGGCACGGGCCTGGGGCTGGTGGGCATCCGCGAGCGCGTGACGGCGGACGGCGGCACGCTCGAGGCCCGCCCGCGCGCCCGCGGTGGGTTCCTGGTGCGGGCGCGGGTGCCCGTCGAGCGGCCGGAGGTGCCGGCGTGAGCGACGACACGGTGCTGTCGGGGGCCGAGGCCGGCCCGGTCCGGGTCATGCTCGTCGACGACCAGGCGCTGCTGCGCGCGGGGATCGCGACGATCCTGGGCGCCCAGCCGGGCGTCGTCGTCGTGGGGGAGGCCGGGTCCGGGCGCGAGGCCGTGACGATGGCGCGCACCTTGCGGCCGGACGTGATCTGCATGGACGTGCAGATGCCGGACATGGACGGCCTCGAGGCGACGCGGCACATCGTCGCCGACCCGGGGGTGTGCGCCCGCGTGCTCATGCTCACGACCTTCAACCGCGAGGACTACCTGCTCGAGGCGCTGCGCGCGGGCGCGAGCGGGTTCCTGCTGAAGAACTCCCGGCCGGAGCACCTGGTCGACGCGATCCGCGCCGTCGCCGCGGGCGACGCGCTGCTCGCCCCGGAGGTGACCCGCGCGGTCATCGAGCGGGCGATGTCCCCCGCGCCTCCCTCCGGGGACGGAGGGCCCGCCGACGACAGCCCCGGCGGCCCGCCGGCCGTCCGCGGCGTGCTCACCGAGCGCGAGGTGGAGGTGCTGCGCCTGGTCGCGCGGGGCCTGTCGAACGACGAGATCGCGACCGAGCTGTTCCTGGGCCGCGCGACGGTCAAGACGCACGTGTCGAACGTGCTCATGAAGCTCGGTCTGCGCGACCGCGTGCAGGCGGTCGTCTTCGCGTACGAGCACGGCGTCGCCCGCCCGCACGAGACGGCCTGACACCCGCGCGTCGGGCGGGACGGAGGCCCGGCGTCCACCTCGGGGGGGAGCCGTGGCCACGCGCAGGTTCGGCCTCGGGCCGGAGGCCCGCACCCGCCGTCGTCCCTAGCGTGGAGGACGTCATCACGAGACGTCCCGAGTGGGGAGAACCATGCTGAGGATCGAGGGCCTGAACAGGTCCTTCGGCGACCGCCAGGTGCTGCACGACATCACGTTCGGCGTCGAGCGCGGCCGGCTGACGGGCTTCGTCGGGGGCAACGGTGCCGGCAAGACCACGACCATGCGGATCGTGCTGGGCGTCCTCGCGGCGGACAGCGGCGCGGTCACGCTCGACGGCCACCCGCTGACGGCGGCAGACCGCGTCGACTTCGGGTACATGCCCGAGGAGCGCGGCCTCTACCCGAAGATGAAGGTCGCCGAGCAGGTGGCCTACCTCGGGCGGCTGCACGGCCTCGAGCGCGGCGCCGCGATGGACCGCGCGCGCGACCTGCTCGACCGCCTCGGCCTGGGCGAGCGGGCCGACGACCCGCTGGAGACCCTGTCGCTCGGCAACCAGCAGCGCGCGCAGATCGCCGCCGCCCTGGTGCACGACCCGCAGGTGCTCGTCCTCGACGAGCCGTTCTCCGGCCTGGACCCGCTGGCGGTGGACGTCGTCGTCGGCGTGCTCGCCGAGTACGCCGCGTCGGGCGTGCCGGTGCTGTTCTCCTCGCACCAGCTCGAGCTCGTCGAGCGCCTGTGCGACGACCTGGTCATCATCTCCGGCGGCCGGATCCGCGCCGCGGGCGGTCGCGAGGAGCTGCGCGCCCAGCACGGCACGACGCGCTTCGAGCTCGTCTCCGACGGCGACGCCGGCTGGGTCCGCTCGGCACCGGGCGTCGAGGTCGTCGACTTCGACGGCGGCTACGTGCTGTTCGAGGCCGCCGAGGACGCGGCCCAGGCGGTCCTGCGTGAGGCCCTCGGCCGCGACGCCGTCCGCTCCTTCACCCCTGTCCGCCCGACGCTCGGCGAGATCTTCCGCGAGGTCGTCGCCGACGCCCAGCCCGAGATGGAGGTCGCCCGATGAGCGCCGCCACGAGCACCACCGAGCGGCCGGCCGCCGGCGCCGGCCCGTCCGCCCGCCCCGACGCCACGCGGCCCCCGCGGCCGTCGATCCCGCGGATGGCCCTCATGGTCGCCGAGCGGGAGGTCGTCACCCAGGTCCGGACGAAGTCGTTCATCATCTCCACGGCGATCCTCCTGGCCGCCGTGCTCGTCTCGATCATCGCCGGCGCGCTGCTGGCCGGGAACGACGACCCGACCCAGGTCGCCGTCGTCGGGCAGGGTGCCGACGCCGTGTCGGGGCCGGCGGCCGAGGCCATCGAGCCGGTCGACGCGCCCGACCGCGCCGCCGCCGAGCAGCTCGTGCGGGACGGCGAGGTGAGCGCCGCCGTCGTGCCGGACGAGGGGAGCCCGCTCGGGATCGCCGTGCTCGCGCTCGACGAGACGCCGGAGGAGGTCGTCGCGGCCCTGTCCGTCGCGCCGGAGGTCGTGCTGCTCGAGCCGTCCGACACCGACGAGGGCCTGCGCTACCTGGTGTCGTTCGGGTTCGGCCTGGTGTTCCTCATGTCGGCGGCCGGCTACGGCGCGACCATCGCGCAGAGCACCGTCCAGGAGAAGCAGAGCCGCGTCGTCGAGATCCTGCTGTCCGCCGTGCCGAGCCGCGCGCTGCTCGCCGGCAAGATCCTCGGCAACTCCGTGCTGGCGTTCGGCCAGACGGCGGCGCTGGCCGCGATGGCGGTCATCGGGCTCATGGTGACCGGCCAGGACGACGTGCTCGAGATGCTCGGCTCGCCGCTGCTGTGGTTCGTCGGGTTCTTCCTCATCGGGTTCGTGCTGCTGGCGGCGATGTACGCGGCGAGCGCGTCGCTGGTCAGCCGCGTCGAGGACGTCAACACCGTCCTGACCCCGTCGATGATGGTCACGATGATCCCGTACTTCGGCGTCATCTTCTTCAACGACAACGAGCTGGTGCTGAACATCCTGTCGTACGTGCCCTTCAGCGCGCCGGTCGCGATGCCGATGCGGCTGTTCCTCGGCGACGCCGCGTGGTGGGAGCCGCTGATCGCGCTCGCGCTGCTCGTCGCGACGACCGTCGCGGTGATCGCCGTCGGCGCGAAGATCTACGAGCGCTCGCTCCTGCGCACGGGCGCCCGCGTGAAGCTCGGCGAGGTGCTGCGCCAGTCCTGACGCCCGGCCCGCGCGTCCTCAGGTCCCCCGTCGCCCGCGCGGCGGGGGACCTGTCGCGTCAGAGGTCGGCCGGGTCGACGACGAAGCCCATCATGTCCGTGACCTCGCCGCCGACCGCGGCGTG
This sequence comes from Actinomycetes bacterium, assembly GCA_023418375.1. Taxonomy (GTDB): domain Bacteria; phylum Actinomycetota; class Actinomycetes; order Actinomycetales; family Cellulomonadaceae; genus Actinotalea. The sequence continues at coordinate 7,659 of JAEZZV010000274.1, forward strand.
CACGGCGCGCGCGACGGCGACCACGAGCGGGGTGGCGCGGCCGCGGGCCACCCGGTGCGCGAGCGGGGCGCGCTCCTGCTCGAGGTCGGCCTCCTCGACCGGCTCCCAGCGCACGCGGTAGGCGACGGCGCCCTGCGCGACCCACGGCAGCCCGGCGACGACCGGCGGCGGCGACTCGTCGCCCCCGATCTCCAGGGCGATGAACCCGTCGAGGTCCAGGTCCGCGAGCAGGCCGTAGGACGTCATGGGTGCGGGCTCGGCGAGCATCGCCTGGTCGTAGGCGTCCGCCTCGGCGTGCAGGTAGCGCCGCTGCTCGTCCGTGAGGGGCTCGGTCCCCGGGACCCTCAGCTCGGCGAGGTCCGACGGCGCGCCCTGCCACGTCCCGCCCGGCAGGTTGAGGTAGGCGCGGGGGATGGCCTGGCGCATCACCGCGAGCGCGGCCTCGGGGTCGAGCCACAGGTCGCTCCACACGGTGAGGTCCACGGCCGCGGCCGGGTCCGGCGCGAGCACGACGGGCGCCCGCCCGTCAGGTCCTGCGGCCGTCCGCACCACCCCGGCGAGCCGGCGCGCGACGGCGATCGCCCACTCGAGCATCCGCGCCTCGTCGCGCACCGGAAGGCCCTCGGGGAACGCCCGGGCCAGCCCGTCGCGGTCGCCGGTGGTGCCGGGCCACGGCGGGTTGCCGCGCTCGGTCGGGGTGTCGAGCAGGTACGCGGTGGCGGAGCCCACCGGCAGGCCGAGCTCGGTGGCCGTGCCACGATCGAGCCGGTACGGCCCGGCGAGCGTCGTCAGACGGGACAGCCGCAGGACGCCGGGCGGGGGCGCGACGAGGCGCGGCGCGCGGGCTCCGGGCTGGGCCGGGGCGGCCGGGGGTTCCCACGCGGCACGCGGGAACCGGCTGGTGGCGAGGATCTCGACGGACTCCGGCCCGATGCCGGCGGGCAGGACGAGCAGGTGGTGGTCGTCGAGGTCCTCGACGTCCTCGAGAGCGGGCAGCGCCATGCCCGCCAGACTAGGTCGCCCGTGTCACGCGGATGCGTCGGCCGTGTTTCGCGCCCGGCGGCCGTCAGATGCGGGTGCGGTGGAACCCCTGGGACGAGCGGGACGCCGTCGGGCCGCGCTGGCCCTGGTAGCGGGAGCCGTAGCGCGCCGAGCCGTAAGGGTTCTCGGCGGGCGACGACAGCCGGAAGAAGCAGAGCTGGCCGATCTTCATGCCGGGCCACAGCATGATCGGCAGCGTCGCGACGTTCGACAGCTCGAGCGTCACGTGGCCGGTGAACCCGGGGTCGATGAACCCGGCGGTCGAGTGCGTGAGCAGGCCGAGCCGGCCCAGGGAGGACTTCCCCTCGAGGCGCGCGGCGACGTCGTCGGGCAGGGTGACCTGCTCGTAGGTGGAGGCGAGGACGAACTCGCCGGGGTGCAGGACGAACGGGTCGTCGCCCTCGACCTGGACCAGGTGCGTGAGGTCCGGCTGCTCGGCGGCCGGGTCGATCACGGCGTACTTGTGGTTGTCGAAGAGCCGGAAGTACGTGTCGAGTCGGACGTCGACGCTCGACGGCTGGATCATCGCCGGGTCGTAGGGGTCGAGGACGACCCGGCCGGAGTCGAGCTGGTCGCGGATGTCGCGGTCGGAGAGCAGCACGTGGTCACGGTAGCCGCGGGCCGGGTGAATGCGAAGGCCCTGGTCGCCCGCCGGTTGCGGCGACCGGTGTTAGTGACTAACGTCATGCCCATGGCAGAGTTAGTCACTAACACTGGGGAGCGGTCCCCGATGAGCCCGCGGGCCGCGGCGACGTACGAGCGCCTGCGCGCCGTCGCGCTGGACCTCTTCAGCACGCAAGGCTTCGCGGAGACGACCGTCGAGCAGATCGCCGCCGCGGCCGGCGTCTCGCACATGACGTTCTTCCGCTACTTCCCGACCAAGGAGTCGGTGATCGTCGAGGACCCGTACGACCCGCTCATCGCCGAGGCCGTCCGCGCGCAGCCGACCAACCTGCGCCCGCTCGAGCGCGTCCGCCGCGGGGTGCTGGCGGCATGGACCGGCGCGCCGATCGAGATCGACGCCGAGACCCGGGCGCGCATCGCGCTGATGGCGCGGCACGCGTCGCTGCGCGCCAAGGCGTGGGAGAACACGCGCGAGACCGAGCGCGTCGTCGCGGAGGCGCTCGTCGAGGTCGGCACGCCGCCGCGCGAGGCCGCCGTCGCAGCGGGGGCCGTGATGGGCGCGGTCATGGCGGCGCTGCTGGACTGGGCCACCTCGGACGACGACGCAGGCCTGGGGGCCGCCATCGTCGGCGCGCTCACGCTGCTCGCGCCGGGTGACGGGGAGGCGGCCCGATGACCGCCGCCGGCCTGCACGTGGCGCCGAAGGCGTCCGTCCCCGTGCGCGCCGAGGGGGTGGCGAAGGCCTTCGGGACCGAGCGGGCGCTGGACGGCGTCGACCTGTCGCTGGCCGCGGGGGAGATCCACGCCCTGGTCGGCCTCAACGGCGCGGGCAAGACGACGCTCATGCGCGTCCTGCTCGGCATGACCCGGCCCGACGCCGGGCGCGTCACGCTCGACCTGCCCGGCACAGCCGGGCCCGTCACGATCGGCGACGTGCCCGCGGGGGCCTGGAGCGCCGTCGGGCACCTGATCGAGACGCCGTTCGCCTACGCCGAGCTGACGGTGACCGAGACGGTGCGCGCGGCGGCGCGCCTGCGCGGGCTCGCGCCGGTCGACGCCGCGGACGCCGCCGCGGCCGTGATCGACGAGCTGGCCCTGACGCACTGGGCGGACCGGCGCACGCGCACGCTCTCCCTCGGGAACCGGCAACGGGTGGGCCTGGCCTGCGCGCTCGTCCACCGGCCGTGCGTACTGGTCCTGGACGAGCCGTCGAACGCGCTGGACCCCGCGGGCGTCCTTCGCGTGCGGCGCCGCCTGCTCGCCGCGGCCGACGACGGCGCCGCGGTCCTCGTCTCGAGCCACCACCTCGACGAGATGGCCCGCATCGCGCACCGGATCACCGTGGTGCACCGCGGCAGGGCGATCGGCACGCTGCCGCCCGGGGGCACGGACCTCGAGCGCGCGTTCTTCGCGATGGTCTACGCGGCCGAGGGCGAGGCCCTCCCCGAGGAGCTGGGGGTGGCCCGATGAACGGGACGGTCACCGCACGGCCGGCGTCGCAGCTGCGGGCGGCGGTCGAGGTCGAGCAGCTGAAGCTGCGCCGGGGTGTCGCGCCGCGCGTCGCGGCCGTTGCGGTCATGGGGTTCGTACCCGTGCTCAGCGCCGCGTTCCTCGCGGGCGCACGGGCCGACCTCGACGGGCCGTTCGCCGCGAAGATCACCCCGATGCTCCAGGGCACCGGCTGGGACGGCCTGTTCGGGTTCGTCGGCGAGATCATGTCGGTGGGTGTCCTGCTCGCGACCGGGATCGTCGTGAGCTGGTCCTACGGCCGGGAGCTGACCGACGGGACGTTCGGGGCGCTCTTCGCGCTGCCGACGTCGCGCCGGCAGGTCGCGGCCGCCAAGGCGCGGACGCTCCTGCACTGGGGGGTCGACGTCGTGCTCGGCACCGTGGGGCTCGCCCTGGTGCTCGGCCTGGCGACCGGCCTCGGGGTGCCCGACGGCGAGGCGTGGGTCGGCGCGGGCCGCGCCCTGGTCGTCGGCCTCCTCACGGTGGCGCTGGCGATGCCGCTCGGGTTCGTCGCGAGCGCGCTGCGCGGGTACCTGCCCGGCATCGGCGTGCTGCTCGGCATCGTCATGCTCACTCAGGTGCTGGCGGTGGTCGGCGTCGGCGGGTGGTTCCCCTACGCGGCGCCGGGCATGTGGTCCGGGATGGGCGGCGCGGACGTCGCGGCGTCGGTGAGCGCGGTGCAGCTGCTGCTCGCGCTGCCGGTCGGGGCGGCCGGAGCGGTGGCAGCCCTCTGGTGGTGGGACCGGGCCGAGGTGGTGTGACGGGCCGAGGTGGTGTGACGGCGCGTCAGTGCAGCGGCGCCGCCGGTGCGCCTCGGTGCGCCCTGGCGGTGATCAGGTGCAGGACGGCGCCCGCGGCCAGCAGCACCCCCGCGAGCGCCCAGTGCCGCGCCTCCTGCTGCGTGAGCAGGACGACACAGCTCACGACGGCGAGAGCCGGCAGCGCCGTCGGGGCCCGGAAGTGCTCGTGCCCGACGGCGTCGCGGCGGAGCACCAGGACCGCGACGTTCGTGCTGAGGAACACGAAGAGCAGAAGGAGGACGACCGTGGACGCGAGGTCGACGAGCTCGCCCGTCGCGGCGAGGACGACGGCGACCCCCGTGGTGGCGGCGATCGCGACCCCGGGCGTCCGCCGTCCGGGCAGCACGCGGGTGAGCGCCGAGGGGAGCAGCCGCCGTCCGGCCATCCCGTAGGCGAGCCGACTCGCCATGATCATCGTGAGGAGTGCGCCGTTGGCCACGGCGACCAGCGCGACGACGGCGAACACGCCGGGCGGGACGCCTCCCGCGGCCCGGACGACGTCCAGCAGGGGGCCGGTGGAGTCGGCGAGCTCGTCCGGTGGCACGACGGCGGGTGCGACGAGCCCCACGAGCAGGTAGACGACGCCGGCGGTGAGCAGCGCCCCGAACAGGGCGCGCGGGTAGACGCGGGAGACGCCCCGGACCTCCTCGGCGAGGTTGGCCGACGTCTCGAAGCCGACGAACGAGTAGAACGCGACGAGCGCGCTGCCCAGGACGGCGACGGCGGTGCCGGACCCCTCCGGCGCGCTGAGGGCACCTGACAGGTCGGCGTCGCCGCGCCCGATGACCCACGCGCCGAGCACGACCACCGTGACCAGGCCGGCGGTCTCGACGAGGGTCATCAGGACGTTGGCGCGCAGCGACTCCTTGATGCCCCGGGCGTTGAGCAGGGCGACGACGACGAGGAAGACGATCGCGGCGGGCACCTGCGGCACGTCGAGGAACGCCGCCAGGTACTCGCCGGTGAACGCCAGCGCCAGGCCCGCCGCGCTGACCAAGCCGGCGGCGAGCATGCAGAAGCCGACGAGGAACGCGACGAGCGGGCTGCGGTAGGCCCGCTCGGCGAAGACGGCGGACCCGCCCGCGTGCGGGTACTTGGTGACCAGCTCGGCGTAGGAGAACGCGGTGAGCAGGGCCATCGCGAGCGCGACGAGGAACGAGAGCCACACGAGCCCGCCGGCCGTCCCGGCCATCTCGCCGACGAGCGCGTAGATGCCGGCCCCGAGCACGTCACCGAGGATGAACAGGTAGAGCAGGCGACCCGTGACCGCGCGGCGGAGCGGCGGCGTCCTGGCGGACCGCTCGCCGTCGGCCGCCGCGCCGTCGTCGGCGGCCGCGCCGTCGTCCACGGTCGCGCGGACGGGGGCGGCGGCGTCGTCGGAGGCGGCGTCGTCGGAGGCGGTGGCAGTCACCTGCCGAGTCTGCGGTCGGGCGAGCCGATCCGCTCGCCGGGGCGAGCTCCACCGGTCGCCGCCAGGCACCCGGCCCCGGCACCCGGCCCCGGACACAGCGAAGGCCCCTCCGAGTAAGCGTCGGAGGGGCCTCGCTGGCCGTCGAGCCGAGGCGCCGGTTGCCCGACGTCCACGACCCCGCTCTGGCGTGCGGTTGGTCGACCACCCGGTTGCCCGGGCCCGTCCACCGATGACGACCGACCTTCCGGTCCGTTCGGACACCTGCGGCGCCAGCCACAGCCCGTCGGGTTGCCCCGCCGAGTCGGTCCACCGTTCTCCGGTTGGTCCGGCGATCCCTCGGGGCCACCGATCCGAGTTCCCTCGGTTCTTTGTGAACCCCTCCGGCGCCGCCGATGGGTGAAGTTCTAGCCCCGCTCGGAAGAGGCCCGCAAGGGGTTCGCGACGTGTGATTTGTGAGCGTTCCCCATGCACACGCCTGTCCACAGGTACCGCCGTTCCGTGCTCAGCGGACCCACACCCCTGTGGACAAAAGATGTGTACGGCAGGTGTCCGCGGGGCGAACGACGCACGGGTGCCGCCGAGCCCTCGAGTGGAACGAAGCTGCTGCGATCCGACCCCGAGTGGAACGAAGCGGGAGCGCAACGATCCACTCGAAGGGCTGCCGGACGACGACCACCGCTGCCAGAGTTGGCTCATCGGGTGTCCCGCCCGGCCGTCCGGCCGTGCGGCGTCGTCCCACGAGAGGGGACAACGATGTCGCGCCTCACCGTTCTCAGCTCGACCCTCGCCCCTGCGCCCGCCCGATGCCGTCGCCGCACCGCCCGCACGACGGCGGCCCTCGCCGTCGTCGGCCTGGCCCTGCTCAGTACTGCCGGGTGCGGCGGTGACGACGTGCCGGCGGAGGAGACGACGACGCCCGCCTCGGCGGAGCCGAGCGTCCAGGCGACGACGGAGGAGACGGCGACGGAGTCGCCCAGCGCCGAGCCGAGCCCGGCGGAGACCGTGACCGAGACGCCCGAGGCGGCCGGCATCGTGCTGGACGCGGCGGGCGTCGGCGGGATCGCGATGGGGACGGCCGACCCGCGCGCGGCGCTCGAGGCGCTGCTCGGGCCGCCCGATCAGGAGACGACCGGCGTCGAGTGCGGCCCCAGCGACGTCGACGCACTGTCCTGGGGCGCGCTGTCGGTGAGCACGCTCGAGGGCGCGCTGTGGGGCTGGGACATCAACCCGCGTCGCGGCGCACTGCCGGCGGACGTAGTCGTCGCGTCGGGCGTGACGCCGTACCAACCGCTGTCCGACGCGCTCGCCCTGCCCGGCGCGACGAGCCCGGCGTACCTGGAGAGCCTCGACCTGCTCTACGTCGAGGCCGGCGGTGTGCAGTACTTCGGGTCCGGCTCGGACCCGGGGAGCTCGGAGATCCAGATCACCGGGGTCAACGTCGTCACCTGCGGGTGAGCGCGGCGGCCTGACCAGGGCGGACGATGGTGCTGGGGGCTGGCGGCGGTCGGCTGGACCGGGCCGCGCCCGATGCCGGTATCATCGTCGAGCGCGCTCCTCGGAGCGCCGCGCGGGTGTAGTTCAATGGTAGAACTTCAGCTTCCCAAGCTGAGAGCGCGGGTTCGATTCCCGTCACCCGCTCCATCGTTTCCGCAGGTCAGAGCGTTACGGACGCTCTGTCGGACCTCCCTGGGACCCTTCTGCTGGTCGGCTCGTGCCATAACGTGCCATAGCGAAGTGGGATCCGACCATGACGACTGCGACCACTGCCCGACGCCACCGCCGCGCCTCCGGCGCCGTCCGCCGACTTCCGTCGGAGCTTCGGGCGACATGGGTGCGCGGGACGACGCGCTCAGCCACCTCCGTCGGCCCTACGTCGCGCCCGGGTCCGTGACCTCGGCGGTCGCGCCGTCGAGGGTTTCGGCGTCGCAGACCGCGGCCCGGCTCACGCCGAACGTCGCGCCCACCCCCAACGCGGGGTCGTCGCGGAGAGGGACCAGGAACGACGGCGGCGCCAGGTCGTCGGCGGCGCGGTACGCCACCCAGCTGTCCTCGTGGCGCCACCCCCGCGCGCCGGGAGCCCGGGCGTGGATGAGGTACGCCGTACCCGGCGGTGGGTCCTCGGTGTCCCGCCACGTGACCTCGACGAGTCCGCCGTCCACCACCTGCGCGGTCACGTCGGTGATCGGGCTGGCCCACACCTCGCAGTACCCCGGGCGCGCACCCGCGGCGTCGTCGTCCCAGACGAGCGTTCCCGTGTTCGCGCCGGACTCGTCCTCGCAGGCGACGTCGTTGACGACCTGGTACTCCACCGTGTCGCCGAAGCGCGGCACGGTATCGACGTATCGCAGCGCGGACGCCCGCTCCAGGCGTGCCAGCGGCACCCACTCGTCGGACCCCGCGGACCGCCGGAAGATCTCGTGCGCGCTCCCGGGACCGCTGTCGTGCCACGTGACCACCACGCCCTCGGCCGTGGCCTCGGCGCCGACGCCACCGACCTCGCTCGGGTACATCGCGCAGTACTCGTCCACCGCCATGGTGTCCGGGTCTGGCTCCGCGGCGCCCGGCGGTTCGTTCGGGTCCGAGGGCGTCACGGTCCGGCCGTCGGAGGGCGCGCAGCCGCCCGCCAACCCGACGAGCAGGACCGCCGCTGCGCAGCGACCAGCCACGCCCGGCCATGACGTCGCGCCCATGGCGCGCCCCTTCCGCTCAGCCGCTCAGTCCCCGGGAGTGCTCAGCTCGACCCTGCCGGTCACCGACACGGAGCCCCCGACGATGCTCCTCGACGTCGTCGAGGCGGCGGTCAGTGCCCGCCGAAACTCGCTGTCCGCCCGCCGTGCACCAGCGGTATCTTCCGCCACGAAGGTCCCCCGGGGCTCGAGTGAGGTGCATCGATGACGGTTCGAGAAGCGGCTGCCGGCCCACGTCGGCAGGTCGCCGTCCATGCCACGACCGCATCGAGACCAAGGAGCATCACCCGTGGACCTGCCACGCATCTTCACCATTCGCGAGAGTAGCCACCGCATCCACAACCCCTTCACCGCCGACAAGCTCGCCGCGCTCGGGCAGGCACTCCACCTGAGACCGGGTGCCAGCGTCCTTGATCTGGCCAGCGGGTCGGGGGAGATGCTGTGCACCTGGGCGCGCGACCACGGCGTCACAGGCACCGGTGTGGACATCAGCACCGTGTTCACCGAGCGGGCGCGCGCACGTGCCGCTGAGCTCGGCGTCGCCGATCGCGTGAGCTTCGTGCACGCCGACGCCTCCGGCTACGTGAGCGCCGAGCCGGTCGACGTCGCCGCGTGCGTCGGCGCCACCTGGATCGGCAGCGGTGTGCCGGGAACCATCGAGCTCCTGCAGGCGAGCCTGCGCCCCGGGGGCCTGATGCTCATCGGGGAGCCGTACTGGCGTCGCCAGGTGCCGGATCCGCAGACTGCCACGGCCAGTGGAGCCACCAGCACGGAGGACTTCCTCCTGCTCCCTCACCTGCTCGAGCAGTTCGGCGCCCTGGGGTACGACGTCGTCGAGATGGTCCTGGCGAGCGAGGACGGCTGGGATCGGTACCAGGCGGCGCAGTGGCTCAACCTCCGCCGCTGGCTGGACGCCAACCCCGACGACGAGCTGGCTGCCGACGTCCGGCGCGAGCTCACCGAGGATCCCGTCCGGTACGCGCGCTACCAGCGCGAGCACCTCGGCTGGGGGGTGTTCGCACTGATCGGGCGCTGAGCCGGCGCCGGTCGATCACCGATCTGCGGCGCAGCCCGGGTTCGCGGTCCTGCCGTCCGGACCCGGGCTGTCGCCGCAGCCCGCGGACCGATGGCTCAGACGCCGTCGGTCCACATGCGGCGGATGGTCGTGCCCCCGCCGGCCCCGGGCTCCGCATCGCTCGACGCGGCTGTCGTCGTGGTCACCGGGACAGTCGCTGTGCTGGCAGGTCGGCGTCGTCCGAACATGAGGCCCGTCCCTCCGTCGACGTGCGTCGTCGGCGCCCGAGGGCGCCCGTGCACCCGAGGCTACGGTCCCTGCGCCGCGGCGTCGCCGCGTGGCGCGCCCGCGTCACGCGGCACGCCTACTCCCCGCCGAGCAGCGCCTCCAGCGGCGCGACCGGCACGACGCCGTCGGCCTTCGCCGCGAGCCCGGCATCCACGGTGACGAGCGCGTCGGCCTGGAGCCGCGCGACCGCCAGGTACTCGGCGTCGCGGAGGCTGTCCCAGCCGCGCTCCCGGGCGATCCGCCACGCCGTCCCGCGCGAGACGCGGTCGCCGAGCAGGCGCATCCTCACCTCGGTCAGCCGCTCGTGCGCCGCCAGGGCCTCCTTCTCGGTGCGCCGACCCGCGGCGACGTCGCGCAGCAGCGTCGTCAGGGCCTCCGAGCGGATCGCGTTGGGCGCCACCAGCTGGACGTCCACGGCCACCCGCACCGCATGGTCGACGAGGTGCAGCAACGTCGGAGCGTCGATGACGAAGCGCTTCATCGGATCAGGCTAGGCCCGCCCCCCGACGGCAGCACACGTCCCGTTTGGCAGTTAGGTAAGCCTTACCTTATGGTCAGGTCGGCCCGTCGCGGGCCCCCGCACCCGACCCCGAGGACGTCATGCGCCTGCTCCGCACCGCCCGTGCCACCACCCGTGCCATCACCGGCACCGCCGCCCGTGCCGCCGGCGGCCGCGCCCGCACGACGGCCGTCGTCGCGACGCTCGCCGTCGTCGCGCTCGCGGGCTGCACCGCCGAGGCCTCGGACGAGCAACCGGCGGACGCGGGCGAGGCGGGCGGCGAGGCCGCCGCGAACGACGACGGCGGCACGCTCATCATCTACTCCGGCCGCAACGAGACCCTGGTCGAGCCGCTGCTCACCCGCCTCGAGGAGGAGGTCGGCGTGCCGGTCGAGGTCCGCTACGCCGGGACCGCCGAGCTCGCCGCCCAGCTCCTCGAGGAGGGCACGGCCACCGACGCGGACCTCTTCTTCTCCCAGGACGCCGGCGCGCTCGGCGCGCTCACGGGCGCCGACCGCCTGGCCGAGCTGCCCGCCGAGGTCCTCGACCGCGTGCCCGAGCACTACCGCGACGCCGACGGCCGGTGGGTCGCCACCTCCGCCCGGGCCCGCGTCCTCGCCTACGACCCGGCGTCCGCGCCCGAGGTCGCCGAGTACACGGGCATCGACCAGGTCCTCGACGAGCGCTACCGCGGCCGGATCGCCTTCGCGCCCACCAACGCGTCGTTCCAGTCGTTCGTCACGGCGCTGCGGATCGACCGCGACGAGGACGGCGCCCGCCAGTGGCTCCAGGACTTCGCCGCCCTCGACCCGCAGGCCTACGAGAACAACAACGCGGTGCTCGACGCTGTCGACGGCGGCCAGGCGGCCATCGGCCTCATCAACCACTACTACTGGTTCGAGCGCGTCGCGGAGCAGGGCGAGGACGCCGTCAACGCCCGCATCCGGTTCCTCGCCAGCGACGACCCGGGCGCCCTGGTCAACGTGGCGGGCGTCGGCGTCCTCGAGGGCTCGGACATGGCCGACGCCGCCACCGCGGCCGCGGCGTTCCTGCTCTCCGACGAGGCCCAGCAGTACTTCGCGGACGAGACGGCGGAGTACCCGGTCGTCGAGGGCATCGCCTCGACCGTGCACGACCTCGCGCCGCTCTCCGGGCTCACCGGCTTCGTCGTCGACCTCAACGCGCTGGAGTCGCTCGAGGAGACGCTCGCCCTGCTCGACGAGGTGGGTCTGACCTGAGCAGCCTCGACCTGACCGTCGCGCCGGGTGCGGGGCACGAGCCCGGTACCCGGCGTCGTCGTGCGCGGCTGACGCGCGCGCGCCCGGCCGGCGTCCTCGTGCTGCCCGCGGTGGTGGCTGCCGCAGTGGCCCTGCTGCCGGTGGTCTACCTCGTCGTGCGCGCCGGCGAGGCGGGCTGGGCGGCCGTCGTCGAGATCCTGCTGCGGGACCGGACGCTCGCCCTCGTGGCCCGGAGCCTGGTGCTCGCCGCGGCGGTCACCGCGACCGCGCTCGCCATCGGGCTGCCGCTCGCGTGGCTGACCACGCGCACGGACCTGCCCGGCCGCCACGTCTGGGGCGTGGTCGCCGCCCTCCCCCTGGCCGTGCCCAGCTTCGTCGCCGCCTACGCGTGGGTCTCCGTGCTGCCGCAGGTGTCGGGCCTCCTCGGGACGTGGCTCGTGCTCAGCTTCTCGACGTACCCGTACGTGTACCTGCCGGTCGCCGCGGCCCTGCGCGGCACCGACCCGGCGCTCGAGGAGGTCGCCCGGTCGCTCGGGCGCGGCGCCCTGCGCACGTCGCTCTCGGTCACGGCGCGGATGGCCCGGCCCGCCGCCACGGCCGGGGCGCTCCTCGTCGCGCTCTACGCGCTGAGCGACTTCGGGACGCCGTCGCTCATGCGCTACGACGTCTTCACGCGGGCGATCCACACCTCCTACACCGCGTCCTTCGACCGGACGCCGGCCGCCGTCCTCTCGCTCGTGCTGGTGGCGCTGACCGTGGCGATCACGGTCGGCGAGACCCGGTCCCGCGGGCGGGCGGAGTACGCGTCCGTCGGCGCGGGCGCGGCGCGTGTCGCACAGCCCCTGCGCCTCGGACGCGCGACGCCGCTGGCGGTCGTGGGTGCCGCGCTCGTGGCCGCCGTCGCCCTCGGGTACCCGGGCGGCGTGCTCGCGCACTGGGTCGCGCAGGGGCGTTCGGCCGGGGTGGACTGGGCGGCGCTCGGCCCGGCGGGCCTGTCGACGGTCTGGGTGGCCCTGCTCGGCGCGGCCGCCGCGACCGCGCTCGCCGTCCCCGTCGGCATCCTCGCCGCGCGGCACCCCGACCGCGGCGGCCGCCTGTTCGAGCACCTCACGTTCGCCGGGCACGCGGTGCCGGGCCTCGTCGTGGCGCTCGCCCTCGTGTTCGTCGGTGTCCGGTACGCCCAGCCGATCTACCAGGAGACGCCGATGCTCGTCCTGGCGTACGCCGTGCTCTTCATGCCCGCCGTCGTGGGCTCGGTGCGCGCGGCGGTGAGCCAGAGCCCGCGCCGCCTCGAGGAGGTCGCCCGGTCGCTCGGCCGGACGCCCGTCGGCGTCCTCCGGCACGTGACCGTGCCGCTCGCCGCACCGGGCGTGGCGGCGGGCTTCGCCCTCGTGACCCTCACGGCGATGAAGGAGCTGCCGGCGACCCTCCTGCTCCGCCCGACCGGCATGGACACCCTGGCCACGCGCCTGTGGACCCACACCGGCGTCGGCGAGTACGCGGCCGCCGCGCCCTACGCCGTCGCGCTCGTGCTGCTCGCTGCCGTGCCGACGGTGGCCCTCAGCCGGGTGCAGGCCGGCCGCACGGGGGCGGCGACGTGAGCCGGCTGGAGGTACGCGGGCTGCGCAAGGCCTTCGGCGCGACGCCGGTGCTGCGCGGCATGGACCTGGACGTGCCGTCGGGCGCCCTCGCGGCGCTCCTCGGCCACTCCGGCTGCGGCAAGACCACCCTGCTGCGGATCGTCGCGGGCTTCGAGCGGGCGGACGCCGGCGAGGTCCGCATCGACGGGCGCACGGTGGTGGACGGCCCGGCCGGGGCGCCGCCCGAGCGCCGCCGCGTGAGCGTCGTGCCCCAGGAGGGCGCACTTTTCCCGCACCTCACCGTCGCGCAGAACGTCGCGTTCGGGCTCCCCGGCCGCGGCCCGGTGGCCCGCCGCCGGCGGCGCGAGCGCGTGCGCGACCTCCTCGACCTCATCGGCCTGCCCGACGTCGGCGACCGCATGCCCTCCCAGCTCTCCGGGGGCCAGCAGCAGCGGGTCGCCGTGGCACGGGCCCTCGCCCCCGAGCCCGACGTCGTCCTGCTCGACGAGCCGTTCTCCGCGCTCGACGCCGCCCTGCGCGGCGCCCTGCGCGACGACGTCCGCGCCGCGCTCAAGGCAACGGGCGCGACGGGCGTCCTGGTCACCCACGACCAGGAGGAGGCGCTGAGCATCGCGGACCTCGTCGCGGTGGTGCGCGACGGCGTCGTCGTCCAGGCGGCCGAGCCCGCACGGGTCTACCGCGAACCCGCCGACCTCGAGACGGCCCGCTTCGTCGGCGACGCCGTGCTCCTGCCCGCGGACGTCGCCGGTGGGGTCGCGCACACGCCGGTCGGGACGCTGAAGCTGCTGCGCGGCGACAACGTCGCGAGCGGCCGCGGCGTGGTGGCGGTCCGGCCCGAGCAGTTCCACATGGTTCGGGCGGGGCGCGGGGCCGCCGTCGCGACCGTCGACGACGTGACGTTCCACGGCCACGACGCGACGGTGCGGCTGGTGCTCACCGGGCTGGACGGTGCTGGAGGCCCGGAGGCACCGCAGGCCGTCCTCTGCCGCACCCAGGGCCCGCTGCCCGACGTCGGCACGCAGGTCAGCCTGCTCGTCGCCGGGCCCGTGTCGTTCTTCACCGCGGGCGGCCACACCTGACGAGGGCGCCGTCCGGATCGGCAGGCGGCCTACGGGACGAGGGTGCGGCCGAGCATCTCGCCAAGACGGGTGACCTCGGCCGCGAGCACGTCGGGCGCGGGCGGGGTGACGCCCGAGGCCCACGACGGCACGAACCGCTCGCCTGCCAGCGCCCACGTCCCCGCGAACGTCCCGCCGACGAGGACCACGTGCGCGCCCCTGCTGACGTCGGCCCGGACCGCGGCCGGGACCACCGCGGTGTCCGCCGTCCCCGGGCCGAGCAGCCACTGGTCGTACTTCGGCAGCAGCTGGACGGCCGTCGACGGGCGCGCCGCGGCCAGGGTCTCGACGTCCTCGGTGAGCGCGTACCGCTCCTGGCCCTCCACGTCCATCGTCTGCACCCGGTCCCCGAGTGCACCGATCCACCGGGGCAGGTGCGCGCGACGGACGCCGAGTCCCTGGGTGAGCCAGGAGACCAGGTTGTCCGGCGACGCCGGCGCGTACGCCCGCAGGTACGCCTCGACCGCCCGGGGGCCCGCGTCGTCCAGGTCCACGACCCCCGGCCAGCCGGGGCTGGTGTCGGGGAGCTGGAACGTCGCCGCGCCGCCGCGCGGGCGGCCGAAGCACAAGGCGCCCTGCCACGCGAGGGGCTTGAGGAACGTGAGCGCCGGGTCCGTGAACGCCTTCCGCAGATGCGCGTACGCCGGCCGACCCGTGACGGCCGCCCCGAGCTCCGCACGGGTCATCGGCCCCGGGGCGAGCACCTCGCGGACGGTCGCGACCAGATCGGGCCAGTCCCCGGGCTGCAGGCCGTAGAACTCCCGCCAGCCGGCGCCCTCCCACATCCGGCTCGACGCGCGCAGGGCGAGGTGCACGGCGGCGGAGTCGGGCGTCATGAGGTGGACAGCGCCCCGGAACGCGAAGGTCGCGAGAACGTCTCCGTCGTCGAGCGCCCGACGGACGTCACCCGCGTGCGAGGCGAGGCGCCGCGTGCGGATGCCGAGCTCGGACCACGTCGGGTCGGCCTGCGCCGCCACGGCGCCGAGGGCGTCGACCACGTCCCGCGTACTCGCCGGGCGCACGGGGTCCAGGAGGTGGCGCCCCACGCGCCACGCACGTGCCGCGGGCCAGGTCAGCGAGACCATCACCGCAGGCTACGTCGCGGCGCCGACTCCCGCCGTGGCCGCTGTCGCGGCCCGCTCGGGATCCCCCATCCGCGTCACCAGACCCGCGCACGCGACGAGCAGCCCCACCGCCAGCAGCAGCGACGGCGTGAACGAGCCGTCGGCGGTCCGCATCGCCTCCATGACGTAGACGAACACCACGGCGCCCTGACCGAACAGCTGGATGAGCCCGTTCGACGTCGCCTCGGGCGTCGGGCGGGTGATCTCCGCGCCGTACTGCATGCCCACGGGCAGGGCGCTGACCAGGAAGAACCCGAGCACCGCGGCCGACGCGTACAGCAGCACCGGTGAGGTCGCGAACGTCAGGCCCAGCAGTCCGGGGACCGCGCCGACCACCGCCACCATGAGGTACCGCCGGCGCTCGCCCCGCCGGTCGGAAAGCGCGGGGATGACGACGGCGCCCACCAGCCCGCCGACGACCATCACCGCACCGAGCGTCCCGGCGTCGGTCGGGGTGAACCCGCGCGGCCGGATGATGTTCTCCACCCACGTGCTGACCCCGTTGAAGATGCCGAGGCCCGCCACCGCGATCGCGAGCACGAACCAGAACGGCCGCACCCGCAGCGCGTGCCGCAGGCCGACCAGGGCGAGCGAGCGCACGTCCGACCCCTCCGGGCCCGGCGGCGTCGGCGGGGCCTCGCGCATGAGCACCAGGAACGCGACCGAGCTGGCCGCCGCGACCGCGCCGTAGACGAGCTGCACGGTCGGCAACGACATCGACTCCACCAGCACAGGGGTCAGCGCCATCCCGACCGCCGTCCCGACGAGGTTCGCCAGCGTGACCAGCCCGACGGCCGTCGCGCGCCCCTGCTCCGGGAACCACTTCGCGGGCACGGTCGTCCACGCGTTCAGCAGGAACGGCTGCGCGCACGCGACGCCGATGGTCGCCGCGAGCACCAGCCCGTAGCTGTCCCCCGCGAACCCGCGCAGCAGCCCGAACACGCCCATGAGCGCCACGCCGATCCCCACCCCGACCCGCGAGCCGTACGTGTCGATCACCCACGACGCCGGGATCGACAGCGGGATGAAGGCGATCATGAACGTCATGGCCAGCAGGCCGATCTGCAGGTCGGAGACCCCGTAGAGCTCGGCCGCCGGCCCGGTCACCGGCGCGTACGAGATCCACAGCACCTGGATCGTCAGGTTGACGAACATGAAGGCGGCGAGCACCACCCAGCGGTACCCGTACAGCCGGTAGCCGGCGCCGCCCCGGTGGCCGGCGCCGCCGTCCACCCGGTCCCCGAGCGCCCGGTCGCCGCTCACCGGTACAGCCCCCGCACCTTGCGGTACAGCCGCGTGAATGTCCGGTAGCTCCGCTCGTGCAGCGCGGCCGACGCCGGGTCGGGCTCGTACTCCCGCGTGATGCGGACCAGTCCCGGGACGTCCGCCCAGGTCAGCTCGCCGATGCCGATCGCCGCGATGAACGCGGCGCCGCGGGCGTTGGCGAGCACGGGGTCCGCGGCCTGGCGCACCGTGCAGCCGAGCACGTCGGCGAGCGTCTGGCACCACAGCTCGGACTGCGCCCCGCCGCCGATGTAGGTGACCGCTGAGAAGCCGCCGGGCAGCTCGGCGTGCACGAGCCGCTCGACCGCCTCCTTCATCCACCGCGCGTTGAGCGCGATTCCCTCGAACACGGCCCGGACCAGGTCGGCCCGCGTCGTCTCGAGCGAGACGCCGGTCCAGCTCCCGCGCACGTGCGCGTCGTCGACGGGCGTCCGCTCGCCGTTCAGCCACGGCGCGAACACGACGCCGTTGGCGCCGGGCGGCGAGGCCACCGCGAGCGCGTTGAGCCGCTCGAGCGCGTCCTCGGGCGGCGGCCGACCGTCGCCCATCGCGTCGTCGGGGTAGACGACGTTCTCGATGAGCCAGTCGATCGCCTTGCCGGCGACGTCCTGGATGGTGGCGACCCAGTACCGCTCCGGCACGACGGCCGGCAGCGACGCGACGTTGCGCAGCACGTCCGTGCGCTTGAACGGGACGTGGCAGCTCAGCCAGGCCGACGTCCCGATGTACAGGTGCGCCGCGTAGTCCTCCACGGCGCCCGCGCCGACGGCGGCCGCCGTCGTGTCGCCCGTGCCGGCCACCACCTGGACGTGCTCGCCGAGCCCGAGCTCGGCCGCGGCGTCGGGCGTGAGAGTTCCCACCACCGATGCCGGCGGCACCAGCTCGGGCAGCTTCCCGACGTCGAGCCCCACCCGCCGCGCGAGGTCGGCGTCGTACCGGACGGCCGCGGGGTCGCGGTTGTCCGTGCACCAGCGCAGGACGGCGGTGTCGAACCCCGCGACCGCGCGTCCGGTCAGGCGCATGGTCAGGTACTCGGGCACGTCCAGGAGGTACGCGGTCGCGGCGTACACGTCGGGGCGGTGGTGCTTCAGCCACTGCGCCTGCCCCACCGGGTCCTTGCCCGAGCGCGAGGGCACGCCGCCGGACTTCGTGATCCAGTCGCGCAGGGCACGCAGGTTGTACCCGGCCCCGGGCACGGTGATCCCGCCCGACGTCAGCGCCTTCGAGTACGACTCCCCGCGCGCGTCCATCCAGATGAGCGCGCGGTGCAGGTGCCGCCCGGCCGCGTCCACCGGGACCAGGCCGCCCCACTGGCTGCTCATGCAGATCGCGGCGACCGCCGCCGGCGCGACGTCGAACCGCTCCCGCAGCCGCCGCACGCAGCCGACGATCGCGTCCCACCACTCCTGCGGGTCCTGCTCGGCGCCCCCACCGGGCAGCAGGGTCAGCCCGACGCGCGCCTTCTCGTGCCCGACGAGCTCCCCGCCGACCGTCATCAGGGCGACCTTGGGCCCGCCCGTGCCGAGGTCGACCCCGACGACGTAGCGCCCCTCGCTCATGCGCGCCCCGTCGCCGCGGGCCGCCCCCGGCGCGGCACTACACGCCCTCCACCAGCGAGAACACGTCGTCGAACCGGCTGAGCGCGTCGTCGATGACGGCGTCGGTGTCGGCCATCGAGGTGTACAGCCGCGACCCGGCGAGCGTGATGATCCCGTGCGCCGCGTACGCCGCGCCCATCTGCTCGATGAGCTCCTTGCGCGGCCCCTTCTCCTTGAGGAGCTTCACGGGGTTGTGCATGTCGAGAAGCATGACGCCGCTGGACTCGAGATGGACGATGGACCCGGTGTTGTAGGCGACGTACGGCAGGCCGTGCTTGTCGATCAGCCGCTGGAGCCCCTTCGTCAGGCGGTCGCCCGCGCGCCCGGCCACGACCGGCGCGTTCGTCCGCGCCATCTCCTCGATCGCGAAGTACCCGGCCGCGCAGGACAGCGGGTTGGCGGACAGCGTCCCGCCCACCTGGATGTGCGCCCCGGACTTGCCGTCGAGGCCCGAGCCGAACACCGCCATGACGTCGGCCCGGCCGCCGACGCCGCCCGCCATCGGGTACCCGCCCGCGACCGCCTTGCCGAACACGGTGAGGTCGGGCACGACGCCGAAGTACCCCGCCGCCCCGCCCATGCCCACCCGGAACCCGGTGACCACCTCGTCGAAGACCAGCAGGGCGCCGAACTCGTCGCAGAGCTCGCGGACCTTGGCGTTGAAGTCGTGCGGCGCCGGCCGAGTGCCGGACTCGGGCCCGAGCGGCTCGACGACCACGGCCGCCGTCCCGCCGCGCGCCCGGTTCTCCACCAGCTTGCGCTTGAGTGCGCCGAGGTCGTGCGGGAAGACCTCGCGCGTGCGGCCGGTCGCGCCGAACGGGATGCCCTTGGCGTTCATCCGGTAGGTACCGGGCACGCGCAGGCCGTAGACGAGCGTGTCGGACCAGCCGTGGTACGCGCCGCCGACCTTCATGACGATCGAGTTGCCCGTGAAGGCGCGCGCCGCGCGGACGGCGGCCATGACGGCCTCGGTGCCCGAGCCGAGCGACCGGTACATCTCGACGTGCGGCATGTACCGGTGGATCGACTCGGCGAGCTTCAGCTCGTACTCGTGGAACAGGCCGGTGACCGGCCCGGACTCGCGGACGACCTCCGCCACCCGCTCGTTCACGGGCGCGTAGTTCGAGCCGAGGATCGTGGGGCCGCCGGCCTGCAGGAAGTCGATGTAGGTGTTCCCGTCGCGGTCCGTCAGGTGGGCGCCGTGCGCCGCGCTGATCGCCAGCGGGAACGGGTAGTTGAACGCCAGGTTGTGCTGCACACCGCCCGGGATCCGCTTCTTCGCCCGGTCGGTGATCTCGCGGCTGGCCTGGCACTTCGTCTCGAACCAGCCGAGGACGTCGAGCAGCGCGTCGTGCCGCAGCCCGCGCACCGGCTGCGCCAGCAGGGCGCGCAGGCGCCGCATCACGTCGTCGACGTCCGGGTACTCGCTGATGGCGTACCCCAGCTGCGCCGACTCGCTGCCGGGCACCTGCACGACACGCGTCTCCGGCGCCGGGGGTTGTGCGCCGGAGACGTGCGCCGCGACGGCGTCGGCGCTGGGCAGGACTGCCGCAGCGGCGACGCGCACCGGCGGGACGCCGTCGGTGATCTGGGCCCCGATGCGCTTCTCGTCCGCGCGGAGCTTGGTGAACGCGATCTCGCGCACCCAGCCGGGGATCGTGTAGACCTTCTCCGGCTCGGTGAGCAGGCTCAGCAGGTAGGCGATCGAGACCTTCTCGAGCAGCGCCATCGCGAAGACGGCATGGTCGGGGTCGGTGCCGAGGGCGACGACGCCGTGGTTGGCCAGGATGAACGCGTTGTCGCCGCTCGCGACCGCCTTCTCCACGTTCTTGGCGAGGAACCCCGTGCCCGACGGCGCGTAGTCGACGATCGCGACGCGCCGGCCCAGGAACCGCACCTGCTCGTCGGTCAGCGCGGGGATCTCGCGGCGGAGGAAGGCGAGCGCCGACGCGTACGGCTGGTGCGTGTGCACGATGGCGTTGACGTCGGGCCGCAGGCGATAGACGTTCGCGTGCATCTTCGCCTCGATCGACGGCGCCAGGTCCGTGGCCGCGGCGTCGGGCCGGTGCTTGCCGTCGAAGTCGACGATGCAGATGTCCTCGGCGCGCATCTTGGCGTAGTCGTAGTTGCTCGGCGTGACGGCGTACAGGCGTCGGCCCGGGACGCGCACCGAGACGTTGCCCTCGGTCGCCTTGAGGAACCCCCGGTCGAGCATCGTGGCGCACATGTCCACCACGTGCTGACGCGTCCTGGCGTGCTCCATCGCTGCCTCCTCGTGCGTGGCCCACGACGGGCCGCTTCTATCATCCCGAGCGGCTCATGGGGCTGACTACATCTGCCAGGGCCCATCGGAGGGCCCTTGGGCTATCACGGCTTGATAACCTGCGGTCGATGGGCGAGCGACTCGTGTCCCCGACGCCGTGGCAGCGGCTCCCCGCGGCCGCGGCCCCCGCGCTGCGCGCACGCCTGGGCACGGTCGCCGACGCCGTCGCCCGCCAGGCCACCGAGACGATCGCCGCGGGCAGCGACGACACCAGGCTCGCGGCCGACGTCCGCCGCGGCGTCGGCGTCGCGCTCGAGCGGTTCGTCGACCTCGTGGGCACCGACGAGCCGGCCCTGCCCGCCGGGGTCCGGGAGACGTTCGTCGACCTCGGCGCCGCCGAGGCCCGCGAGGACCGGCCGCCGGAGACCCTGCTGGCCGCGCTGCGGACGTCGGCGCGCGTCATGCTGCGCGAGACCGCCGACGCGCTCGCGTCCGCGGTCCCGGCCGGGCAGTCCCTCACGACGGCGGCCCTCCTCGACCTGTCCGACGCCGTGACCGCCTTCGTCGACGAGCTCGCGGCCGCCACCACCGAGGGCTTCGCGCTCCAGCTGCGCGAGCTCGCCGGTGAGCGCGACCGGCGTCGGCGGCTGCTCGCCGAGCTGCTCGTGCGGGGGAGCGCGCCCGAGCGGGCCGTCCTCGCCGCAGCCGAGGGGATCGGCTGGCGCGGGGTGGGCGAGGTCGTCGCCGTGCTGCTGCCGCCCGAGCAGACCCGACAGGCGCAGTTCCGCTTCCGCGACGACGCGGTGGTGCTCGAGCGCGAGCGCGACACCGTGCTGCTCGTGCGGCACGGTCGGACCGCGACGCGCGAGCACCTGGCGCGGGTGCTCGCCGGGCGGGGCGCGGTGGTCGGGGTGACCGTCGACTGGCCGCGCGTGCCGCAGTCGGTCCGGCTGGCCGAGCTCGCGGCGCAGCTCGCGCCCGGGGGCGCGGGCGG
>JAEZZV010000323.1 GCA_023418375.1 Actinomycetes bacterium
GCCCGCGCCCGACACCATGACCTACGTGACGGCCCTGCTGCCGGTCGCGCAGGGCGTCGGCGTCTACGCCGCCCTGCGGCGCGCGGCGGACCTCGCGCCGGGCGACGGGCGCTCCCGCGGCCAGGTCATGGCCGACACGCTCGTCGAGCGGGTCACCGGGCACGCGACCGCCGACGCGGTGCCGGTGATGGTCAACCTCGTGATCTCGGACTCGGCGCTCCTCGGCGCCGGCCACGAGCCGGCGGTCCTCGTCGACGGTGCGGGTGCGGGCGGGGTGGTGCCGACGCAGGTGGCTCGGCACCTGGTGGCGAACGGCCTCGACGCCGACGCCGCGTGGCTGCGGCGCGTGTACGCCGATCCGGGCGGGCGGCTGGTCGCGGCGTCGTCGGCAGGCCGGTTCTTCGCGGGCGGCCTCGCCGACGTGCTGCGGATCCGCGACCAGGGTCTGTGCCGGACGCCGTACTGCGACGCCCCGGCGCGTCACCTGGACCACGTGCGACCGGCTGCCCACGACGGGCCGACCGAGCTCGAGAACGGCCAGGGCCTGTGCGAGGCGTGCAACCTCGCCAAGAACGCCGGTGGGTACACGCAGGCGGTCGTGGACGACGACGTCGGGCTGCACGCGGTCGTCACCACGACCGGGACCGGGCACGCGTACACGTCGACCGCACCGCCGCTGCCACGGCCGGCTGAGGTTCGGCCGCGTGGTCGACCGAGTGCCTCGCCCCTCGACATCGTGTGGCAGGCGGCACTCGCGGAGGTCGCCGCCGCGTGACCGTGTGCTGACCCCGCGCCCACAGGTGCGCGCCGGCCGAGCCGGCGGCATGCTCCGACGCATGGACCTCCTCGCGGATCTCTTCATCGACGGGCAGTGGCGCCCCGGCGCCGGCGGCGAGCGGTTCGACGTCGTCGACCCCGCCGATCTCTCGGTCATCGCGCGCTTCGCCGTCGCGACCGAGGGGGACTGCCACGCGGCCGTCGACGCCGCCGCGTCGGCGCAGGAGGGCTGGGCGGCGACGGCGCCACGCGAGCGCTCGGAGCTGCTGCGCGCCACGTTCGAGCTGCTCACGGACGAGGCCGAGGCGCTCACCGAGGTCATGGTCCGCGAGAACGGCAAGGCATGGGCCGACGCCGCGGCCGAGGCGGCCTACGCGACCGAGTTCTTCCGCTGGTTCGCCGAGGAGGCCGTGCGCGTCCCGGGCGACCACCGCCTCTCGCCCGCGGGGGACAAGCGGATCGTCGTCGACCACCACCCGATCGGGGTGTCGCTGCTGATCACGCCCTGGAACTTCCCCGCCGCGATGGCCACGCGCAAGCTCGCCCCCGCGCTCGCGGCCGGCTGCGCCGTCGTGCTCAAGCCCGCCAGCCAGACGCCGCTCACGGCCGCGTACGTCGTCGACGCGCTGCGCCGGGTCGGCGTGCCGCGCGGCGTGGTGAACCTCGTCACCCCCGTGCCCACCGGCCCCGGCGTCGCGGCGATGCTCGCGCGGGACGAGGTGCGCAAGCTCTCGTTCACCGGCTCGACCGAGGTGGGTCGCGACCTGCTGCGTCTCGCGGCCGACCGTGTCGTCAGCGCCTCGATGGAGCTGGGCGGGAACGCACCGCTGATCGTCCTGCCGGAAGCGGACCTCGAGACCGCCGTTGCCGGCGCGGTCCAGGCCAAGATGCGCAACGGCGGCGCCGCCTGCACGGCGGCCAACCGCCTCTACGTGCACTCCTCGCTGCACGACGCGTTCGTCGAGCGGATGGCCGTCGAGCTCGCCGCGCTGCGCGTCGGCCCGGGCCTTGACCGCGGCAACGGCCTGGGCGCGCTCGTCTCGGTCGCCGAGCGCGACAAGGTCGCCGCACTGGTCGACGCGGCCGTCGCCGACGGCGCGACGGTCGTCACGGGCGGCCCGGGTGCCCCGGTGCCCGACGGCGGCGCCTTCTACCCGGCGACCCTGCTCACGGACGTGCGCCACGGCTCGCCGATCACCGAGCAGGAGGTCTTCGGCCCGGTCGCCCCGGTCGTCAGGTACGACGACGTCGACGACGCCGTCCGCATGGCCAACGACACCGTCTTCGGCCTGGTCGCGTACGTCTTCGGCGAGGAGCGCCAGGCGCTCGCGGTCGCCCGTCGGCTCGAGTCCGGCATGGTGGCGGTCAACTGCGGCGTGCTCAGCGACCCCGCGGCGCCGTTCGGCGGCGTCAAGCAGAGCGGGCTCGGCCGCGAGGGCGGCTTCGACGGCATCGGCGAGTTCCTGGAGACGCAGTACATCGCCGTGAGCGCGTGAGCCCCCGGTAGCGTGCGCGGGTGAGCGATCCGAGGGAGGCCGCGCGTCGGGAGCTGGCGGGCGTCGACTGCAACGTCGGCTTCGCGGCGGTGGTCGTCGACGGGCTCCCGGGCGGTGACCTGTGGGCGGACGACGACCTCGCGCCCCGCGCCTTCCACGCCGTCCACCCGTGCGGGATGTCGCTCGCGTGGGGCCCTGGCCTCGGCGACGCGGCCGACGCCGTCGTGCGCCGGATCCAGGACCGGTCCGCCGCCGGCCGCGGCGAGTGGCTCCAGGTGGACCCGCGTTGGCACGGGCTCGACTGGGACGGGCTCCTCGGAGCCGTGCCGCTCGACCGGGTCGTGGCGCACGGAGCGGCCGAGACCGCCGGCCCGGTCGTCGTGCGCCGGACGCGCCTGAACTTCGCGCTCGACCCGGCGGCTGCTGCCGCCGCCCGCGCCGAGGCCCGCGGCGCCGTGCGCCGCGCGACCGGGGAGGACTTCGCCTGGCCCGGCGAGACCGTCCCGAGGGACTTCTGGCCCGACGCACGGACCTTCCTCGCCCGCGGCGGCGGCTGGGTGGCGGAGGTCGACGGCGTCCCCGCGGCGCTGGCCTTCGCGGCGATGACCACCGGCGACGACGTCGAGATCGGCATCGAGACGCGGCCGGCCTTCCGGCGTCGTGGGCTCGCGCGCGTCGCCTGCGCGGCGATGGTCGAGGACCTGCTCGCCACGGGCCGGACGCCCGTGTGGTCGTGCCGCGAGGACAACGTCGGCTCGGAGCGACTCGCCGCCACGCTGGGCTTCGCGGTCTCGCGGCGGCTGCCGTACTGGCAGGTGCGCGCGGTGACGCGCGGCTGAGCCCACCGCGCCGGCGCTCCGGATGCGCGCGTGGACGGCGGGTCCGATGGTGGGGCCTAGCCGTGGGAGGAGCCACCATGACCCGAGTGCTGCCCCGCGCGTCGGTGGTCGACACCGCGCGCGTGCTCGCCGGCGTCGTCGGGCCGTTGATCGCCCGCGGCGTGGTCGTGCGGCGCCCGCGCGCCGAGGCGCTCGCCGAGCGCTGGGACCTGGACCGGCGCGCCGTCCGCACCCTCCAGCGCCTGCGGCGGCGCTACGGCCCGGGGCCGTTGCGGGTGCCGCTGCCCGGGCGACGGCTGGTCCTCCTGCTGGCGCCCGACGACGTGCACCGCGTCCTCGCCCGGACCCCCGAGCCGTTCTCCCCGGCCACGGCCGAGAAGACCGCCGTGCTCGCCCACTTCCAGCCGCACGGCGTGCTCATCTCGCCGCCCGCGGAGCGGCCGGACCGGCGGCGCTTCAACGAGGCCGTGCTCGACACGGGCCACGCCGTCCACCGCGGCGCGGAGCCGATGGTCGCGGCGATCCACGAGGAGACGGACGCCCTGGTCGCCGAGGTGCTCGCCGCCGGGGCCCTGACCTGGGACGCGTACGCCCGCTCGTGGTGGCGCATCGTCCGCCGGGTGGTGCTCGGCGACGGTGCGCGCGACGACGAGGCGCTCACCGACGACCTGCGCCGCCTGCGGGCCGCCGCGAACTGGGGGCCGCTGCGACCGAGGCGCACGGCGCTCCGCGCGTCGTTCGACGCCCGTGTGCGCGCCCACCTGGACCGCGCGGAGGAGGGCAGCCTCGCTGCCTGGGTCGCGCGCACGCCGTCGTCGGCCGCGACCGAGCCGGCCCAGCAGGTGCCGCAGTGGCTCTTCGCCTACGACGCCGGGGCCTGGACGAGCATCCGGACCCTCGCCCTCCTGGCCACCCACCCGGAGCACCTCGCGGCTGTCCGCGCGGAGGCGGACGCGGCGGCCGCGACGCACGGCCGGGCGCCCGCACACGTGCCCTACCTGCACGGCTGCGTCCTCGACACGGTCCGGCTCTGGCCGACGACGCCGGCGATCCTGCGGGAGACGACCGCCCGGACCCGGTTCGACGCCGGCCCGGTGCCGGAGGGGACGACGGTCGTCGCCTTCGCGCCGCTGTTCCACCGCGACGACGAGCACCTGCCCTCCGCCGACCGCCTCGACCCGACGCTGTGGGACGGCCCGCGGTCCGCCGACGACTGGCCGCTCGTCCCCTTCAGCGACGGTCCCGCCGGGTGCCCGGGCCGCGACCTGGTGGTGCACACGATGACGACGGTCGTCGCGCGGCTGGTGTCCGAGCTGGACCTGACGCTCGAGCGGGCGGAGCGCCTGTCGCCCGGGGCGCCCCTGCCCGGCTCGCTCGACCCGTTCGGGGTCCGCTTCGCGGCCGCGCCGCGCGGCGGGGACCGTTCCGCGGCCCCGGGGTGACACGATCCAGGGCGTGATCGACGAGGCGACGCCGCTGGTCCTGACACCGCTGGAGCTGGGGGCCGACGCGCTGCCCGTGCACGTCGTCGACAACGGCGACCTGCGGCTCGCCTTCCTGCCGAGCGTCGGCGGTCGGCTCATCTCGGTCCGGTGCGGGGGCGCGGAGCTTCTCTGGCGCAACCCCGCCCATCTCGACGACGCGCTCGCGACCGTGCGCCCGCGCTCGACGTGGCCGCCGCTCGACGGTGGCATGGGCTCGTGGCCGAACGTCGGGGGGGCCAAGACGTGGCCGGCGCCGCAGGGCTGGTCCGGGCCGGACGAGTGGCCCGGGCCGCCCGACGGCGTCCTCGACTCCGGCGAGTGGGCGGTCGAGTCCGCGTGGGACGCGGCGGCCGGCGCGCTCGGCGTGCGCATGACCAGCCCCGACGACCAGCGGACGGGCCTGCGCGTGACGCGGGCGTTCACGGTGCCCGCGCGCGGCCGGGCGTTCGCCCAGCGCACGACGTTCACCAACGTGTCCGACCGGCCCGTGCGCTGGGCGGTCTGGGAGGTCGCCCAGGTCGACACGGCGTCGGGCGGCGAGGTCTGGGTGGACGTCGCCGGCACCGCGGACCCCGTGGACCTCGTCGACGCCTTCGGTCGCGTGCGGGTCGGCGCGGTCGAGGCGGGCCGCCGCCGGGTCACGATCGACGACGTCGTCGGCAAGGTCGGGTTCACCGACGCCGTCGGTGCCCTGTCCTTCCGCCGGCCCGACGGCGCCGGCCTCGACTGGCGCTTCGACGTCCCGGCCGGGGAGTACCCGGACGGCGGGTGCCAGGTGGAGATCTGGATGCAGTACCCCACGCCGGCACCGCTGGAGGGCCCGGGCAGCCTGCACCCGGCGGCCCGGCTGATCGAGCTCGAGGCACTCACTCCGCTCACCGTGCTGGAGCCGGGCGCGAGCGTGCACCAGGACATCGCCTGGACGGCGGTACCGCCCGGGTGACGCGCGGGCGCCTGGACCCGATGAGCGCGGCGGGTGGTGGCGGTCAGCACACCATGAGCTCATTCCTCCCGGCGCCGCCCGTCGTGCTCGACCGGGGTGCAACCCCCTACGTGGGCATCCGGTGCGCCGTCACGATGGACACCATCGACCAGGCCGCCGACCGGGTTCCCGACCTGCTCGGCTGGCTGGCCGAACGGGGCGTCGCCCCCGCCGGCGCGCTGTTCCTGCGATACCTGGTGATCGACATGGAGCGCGAGCTCGTCGTCGAGGCGGGCGTGCCCGTGAGTGCCGCGGTGGACGGGGACGGCGAGGTCCTCGCGGGCGTCCTGCCCGCAGGGCGTTACGTCGTCGCGACGGTTGTCGGGGCGCCCGACGTCCTCGTGGGGGCCACCGGCGAGCTGCTGCGCTGGGCCGGCGAGCGCGGCCTGGCGTGGGACGTGCTGCCGGGGACCGCCGGGGACCGCTGGGGGTGCCGGCTGGAGACGTACCTCACGAACCCGCTCGAGGAGCCGGACGTGAGCTCGTGGCGCACCGAGCTCGCCTTCCGGCTTCGTGACGAGGCGCAACCGGTCGAACGCTGAGGCGTGACCGGATGCGATCAAGGGCGGCGCGGGTGATGTTTGTTGCCCAGCGTCCCGAACGGCGGCGCTGCGATGACCAGGGGGGACGCCATGTCCAGCACAGCACGCACCGCAGGCACCGGGGTCGAGGAGCGGCGCGCCTACCAGTGGCTCGCCCTGGTCTTCGGAGTCGTCTACCTGCTCGTCGGGATCGTCGGGTTCTTCATCACCGGCTTCGACGACTTCGCGGCGATGGACCACGACGTGACCCTGCTCGGGTTCGCGATCAACCCGCTGCACAACATCGTCCACCTGCTCGTCGGCGCCCTCGGGGTGGCCATGTGGTCGCGGCCCAGCAGCGCGCGCACCTTCGGCTGGCTCCTCGCGGTCGCCTTCGGCGCCGTGTCGGTCTACGGGCTCATCGTCGTGAACAACGAGGACGCGAACATCCTGAACATCAACGGCGCCGACAACGCGCTGCACATCGCGACCACCCTCGTCGGCCTCGCCATCGCTCTGTGGCCGGACCGCGGGACCGTTCGTCGCTGATCGACAGGGCGCCCGGGCTGGGTCGAACCACCGGCCCGGGCGCCCGCAGTGCTCAGGCGGCCGCAGTGCTCAGGCGGCCACGAGCTCGAAGGCGTTGCCCTCCGGGTCGGCCAGCGTCATGGTCCGCCGACCGTGGTCGGTCAGCGTGCCGAGCCGCCGAGCGCCCAGGCCCTGGAGCCGCCGGGACTCGGCGTCCAGGTCGGCGGTCGTCAGCTGCAGGTGCAGCGGGGTGGTCAGCGCCCGTCCCCCGGGCACCCGGCGGAAGACCAGGCGCGGCAGGCCCGCGGCGTCGCCCAGGAGCTCGGCGTGCGCGGCGCTCGCGCCCGGTGCGACGTCGACGCGCAGCGCAGCGGCCCAGAAGTGCGCGACGGCGAGCGCGTCGAACGCGTCGTAGGCGAGGCCGGCGAAGGTGGTGCCGGCGGGGGCGGCGCGTGGCGTGTGGCGGGTGGGTGCGGTGGCGAGTGTGGTCATCGGTGTTCCCTTCAGGGTGCGGTCGGGGCCGGCTCGCCCTGGGCCAGGTGGGAGACGTGCGCCCACTCGCGCCAGGTGGCGAGCCGCTGCTCGTAGTCGGCGGTGGCGACGGCCAGCGGCATGTCGCCGAAGAAGACCCGCAGCGGCGGGACGGGCGCGTCGACCACCGCGAGGAGGGCGGCCGCGCTGGCCCGCGGGTCGCCCGGGGAC
>JAEZZV010000331.1 GCA_023418375.1 Actinomycetes bacterium
ACGGCGCGCAGGACCGCGCCCGCCAGCGGGCCCGCGCGTCGCACCGGCGCGTCAGCCATCCGTCACCCTCCCCGCGAGCCTCAGACGCGCGCGGCCGGCGGGACGGTGGCCGCCAGCACGCCCGCGACGACCTGGTAGGCGGTCGCGCCGGAGAACTCCGCCTCGGTCTCGAGGATGAGGCGGTGCGCCAGCACGGGCTCGGCGAGGAGCTTCACGTCGTCCGGGATGACGTAGCTGCGGCCCTGCGACGCCGCCCAGACCTTCGCGCAGCGCACGAGCGCCAGCGCCCCGCGCACGGACGCGCCGAGCGCCGTCCGCGGGTCGGTGCGCGTGCCCTCGACCAGCGCCGCGACGTAGTCGAGGACCGCCGCGTCCGTGTGCACCGCGTCGGCGAGCGCGGACATCTCCGCGACCGCGTGCGTGGTGATCTTCGCCTGCAGGCGCGCCGTCCGGTCGCGGTCGGCCGCGCCGGAGAGGATCTCCACGGTGGACGCGCGGTCGGGGTACCCGAGCGACGTCTTCATGAGGAACCGGTCGAGCTGCGCCTCGGGCAGCCGGTACGTGCCCGCCTGCTCGATCGGGTTCTGCGTCGCGATGACCATGAACGGCCGCCCCACCGGGTGCGACACCGTGTCGACGGTGACGCGGTTCTCCTCCATGACCTCGAGCAGTGCCGACTGCGTCTTGGGCGACGCGCGGTTGATCTCGTCGGCCAGGACCACCGACGCGAAGACCGGGCCGGGGTGGAACTGGAAGTGCCCCGTGCTCTGGTCGTAGATCGTCACGCCGGTGACGTCCGACGGCAGGAGGTCCGGCGTGAACTGGATGCGGCTGTGGGTGCCCTGGACCGTCGCCGCGATGGCCTTGGCCAGCGAGGTCTTGCCGGTACCGGGCGCGTCCTCCAGCAGCAGGTGGCCCTCGGCGAGCATGCACGTGAGCGCCAGGCGGACCACGTGATCCTTGCCCAGCAGCGCCTGCCCGACGTTGGCGACCAGCACGTCGAAGGTCTCCGCGAACCAGCTCGTCTGCTCGGGGGTCATCGTCACGGTGTCGAGGCTCCTTCAGGGGGTGATGGGCGGGTCGTCCGGCGGCGGGTCGTCCGGCGGCGGGTCGTCCGGCGGGTCGGGCGGCGGCGGGACGACGCACTCGACCCCGGCGCCCTCGCCCGCGCCCTCGTCGTTGACGGCCCAGAGCGTCACCCAGGCCCGACCACCCGGGCCGGGCGCGGACTGCGACGGCAGCTGGAACGTCACCGACGACCTGTCGGCCTCGTGCTCATGGGTCTGCGAACCGTCCTCGACCCGCACCCCGTAGCGCGTGAGGTCGGCGCCGCCGTTCGCGGGCGGCGTCCAGCGGAGGACGACGCCGGCGTCCTCGGCCGTGCAGGTGAGGGCGATGGGGCGGTCGGGCCGGGTCGTGGCGGTCGCCGTGGCCGTGGCCGCCGGCCCGGTGATGCCCTTGCTGTTCACCGCGGTGACGGACACCGTGTAGGAGCCGCCGACCAGGCCGTCGAACGCGATCGACAGCCGGCCGGGCCCGACCTCCTGGGGCGCCCGCGCGGCACCACTGGGCTCGGTGAGGACGACGACGTAGCCCTGGATCTCGATCTGGTCGCCGCCCGTCGTGCCGGGCGGGGACCACGAGGCGAGGAGGCGCCCCTGGGCCCAGCCCGTGTCGCCGGGTGCGTCGTCGCCCAGCGTGAGCCCCTGCACCGCGCCGGGCGCCGCCCAGATCTGCCCCTCGGACTCCACCCACGGCGACCAGCCGACGGCGTTGCCCGCCCGGACGGCCACCCGGTACAGGTGACCCGGTGTCGCGGTGAAGACGTACTGCCGCTCGTCGGCGCCGGCCTGGTGCACGGTGTCGCCGTCCACCCGGACCTCATAGCGGTCGACGGGCTCGCCGCCGTCCGTGTCGGGCGCCGTCCAGGCCACCGCGATCTCGCCGCCCTCGGCGCCGCGGGTCGCGTCCACGGCAGGGGTGCCGGGCGTCGTGGCGGGGCGCCCGGTCGCCTGGGGGCTCCACGGGCCCGGCTCCGGCGCGTCGTTGCGGGCGCGGACCCGCACCGAGTACACGGTGCCGTTGACGAGCCCGGAGATCGTCGTCGAGGTCGCCGTGACCGGGAAGGAGGCCAGCCCGCTCGGCGTCGCGGGGGTGATCTCGACCAGGTAGTCCAGGATCGGCGAGCCGGGGTTCTCCGGAGGTGTCCAGCGCACGTCGAGCGTCCCGTCGCCGCGGCGCACCGTCGGCGCGGCGGGGGCGAACGGCTGCGTGTCGGGCCGGGCCTCGCCGGAGGGCGGGCTCGGCTCGGACCAGCCGACGGCGTTGTGCGCCGCCACCGTGAACGTGTACGTCACGTCGTTGGTCAGGCCGGTGATCGTGCAGGCCGTGGACGGGCAGGTCTGCTGGATACCCGTCCCGACGGCGGTCACGCGGTAGGAGTCGATGGGCTCGCCGTTGTTCGCGGGCGCCTCCCACGCGAGGGAGACCGCCCGGTCGCGCGCCTGAACCACGCGGGGCGCGGTGGGCGGGGCGGGCTTGCCGCGGACGACGACGGTGATCCGGCCCTCGACGATCCGGTCGAGGTCCGGCAGCACGTCCTTGACCAGGTAGCGGACGACGAACTGGCCGAGGAACTCTTCGGCGGGGTTGATGACGACCGACGACCCCGAGACGGACGCCCGGCCCGCGCCCGGCGTCTCCACCTCGGCCGACACGACCGTCAGCGGGCTGGGCGCGAACGGGTTGAACGCCCCGTCGAGCACCGGCACCACCGACTGGCCGCCCTGGACGCCGTCCAGGACGGTGAAGTCGCGCACCCGGGCCAGCGGCTCCCGGCTCGCGACGACGCGCACGTCGACCTGGGCGGCGAGCGGCTCGTCGCCGCCGAAGCCGATCTCGATCGGGATCGCCGCGACCGTGCCGCGCGAGGTGTCCCGCTGGGGGGCCACGGTCAGCTGCGAGCCCTGGAGCTGCACGTCGAACCCGGCGGGCGTGGCACCGGCGAGCCGGTAGGCGTACCGGCTCGCGGCGTCCTCGTCGACGCTCGCCGGGGCGGTGGTGAAGACCGCGAGGTCCACCCGCGCGGAGGAGGCCTGGGGCACCTCGAGCACCGACGGCGTGAACACCGGCGGGTTCTCCTCGCGGGCCAGGACCATGACCTCGAACGTCAGCATCGCGTCGTGCACGGTCGGGTCGCTGAGCGGCCCGTCCGAGACGTGGACGGTGACCGACGCCGGGCCGGAGTAGTCGGCGCTCGGCACGTACCGCAACGTGTCGTCGTCGACGACGAGCCCGGAGCCGTCGGACTTCGTCGCGTAGACGCGGCTGCGGTCCCCGAGCTGGGGAGAGCGGCCGGGCGCGACGCGGACCAGCTCGGCCAGGTTCAGCGTGAGCGGCTCCCCCGCGATCACGGACAGCTCGCCGATGCCGGGGCGGTGCATCGGCGGGAAGTCGCCGAGGGCGGGCACGGTGATGAACGCGTACGACGAGACGCCGCCCGCCGCCGGGTTCGTGTTGACCAGCAGGTACGGGAGCGTCTGCGGCTCCGCGGCGAGGGTGACGACGACCGTGCCGTCGCCGGGGGCCACGGCCGTCGCCGCCGCCGAGGCCGGCACCTCGACGACCAGGTCGGCCGGCGAGCCGCTCGGGTTCTGCGCGGTCTCCATGACGTTGACCGCGACCTGCGTCTTGTTGATCGTGTCGGCCGCGGGCACGACGATGTCGGCCGCGACGGGCGGCAGGATCGGCGCGTCCTCGTCGACCGTGACCGTCAGGACGCCGGTGTCCTCCCCACCTCGCTCGTTGCGCGCGGTGTACAGGATCTGGAGCACGCCCTCGGTCGTCGGGGCCTGGACGACGACGCGGCGGCCGTCCACGTGGGCCGCGACGCCCTCCGGCTGGACCACGAGCGCCTCGCCGAGCGTGAGCTCGCCGCCGCCGCCGTCCTCGTCGTTCGCCAGGACGCGGACCTCGATGGTCTGGCCGGGCCGCACGGTGACGGCGTCGTCGCGGGTGACCACGGGGACCGCGCCGGTGGGCCGGGGCGCGATGCCGACGCGCACGGTGGCGACGGCCCGCTGGCCCGTCCAGTCCTCCACGGCGTACGTGAAGGTGTCGCTGCCCAGCTCGCCGGGCAGCGCCTGGTAGAGGATCGAGTCGGAGCCGACGGCGCGCACCCGGCCCTTGGTCGGCGGCTCGTCCACGCCGAGGAGCGTCACGCCGTCGCCGTCGTCGTCGATGCCGACCAGCGGCACGTCGATGAGCACCTCCTCGCCCGAGTAGGCGCGCGCGGTGAGGTCGACGGGGCGCGGCGGGGCCTTGGCCTCCGCGGCCGAGGCGTGCACGGAGATCGTCACGGTGGCGGCGGTCCGGTTGCCCATCGGGTCGGAGACCTCGAACGTCGCCCGCACCTCCATCGGGCTGGCCGGCGCCTGGAACCGCAGCACGTCGCCGGAGACGAACATCAGCCCCGCGTCCGGGGCCTCGACCAGCGCGCGCTCGAGCGTGAGCGGGTCACCGTCCGGGTCGAAGGCACCCTCGAGCACCGGGATCGTCACGACGCCGCCGGTCCGGACGGTGGCCCGCACGTCGGGCACCACCGGGGGCTGCTGCCCGACCGACGCGGGAACCGGCTGCACGACGACCTGCCCGACCGCGGACTGGACGCCGTTCGACGCGGTGTAGGTGAACACCTCGGGTGCCTCGAAGGTGCGCGTGGTGCTGATCTGCAGCAGGCGGTGCTGCAGGAGCGCGACCCGCAGCGGGCTCTCGGCGGGCACGTCGATCGACTGCACGACGAGGACGCCGCCGGCCGGGTCGGTGTCGTTGGCGAGCGGGTCGATCGTCACCTCGCCACCGGGCGGCAGCAGCGCGACGTCGAGGACGGCCGTCGGCGGCGGGATCTCCTCGGGCGCCTCGAGGACGTCGACGCGCACGAGGCCCGTGGCCTGCTGCGGCGGCGCGGCGACGGTGAAGGGCACGTAGTAGGTGCCCGCCGTGCGCGCCACGACCGAGAAGGTGCCCGCCTCGTTGTCGGTCTCCACGGTGAGGCCGACGACCTCCTCGACCGCCGCCAGCCGGACGGGCTCGCGGCCCTGGCTGCGCACGGACTCCAGCGCGTGCACCGTCACGGGCTCGTCCACGTACGTGACCACGTGCAGCGGCTCCAGGACCGGGGGCAGCGAGCCCGGCGGCCGGATGTCGACGTACAGCGTGCCCTCGACCTGGGCCCGGCCGTCCGAGACGACGACCGTCACCGTCTGGCGGCCCAGCGTGGCGCCGTCGGACTGGAAGCGCACGCGACCGTCGCCGCGCGCGCGGGCCGTGCCGCCGGTGCCGACCGCCGACACGAGGACCATGGGGTCGCCGTCGGGGTCGCGGAAGTCCGCGAGGACGTCGTAGGTGCCGGTGCCGCTCTGCTCGACGACGAGCGCCCCCACCCGCAGCTGCTCCGGCGCGGCGTTCTCCCCGTCGTCGCGCACGGTGAGGCGGACGGTGGCGGGAGCGGGCGCCGACGTGCCACGGCCGTCCGTCACGGAGTAGGTGAACGAGGTCGAGCCCGACGCACCGGGGCGCACCGTGAGCTGGAACGCCCGGCCGCCGTACACGGGCGTGAGGGTGCCGAACGCGTCGTCGATGTCGTCGTTGCTCGAGATGGCGAGGATGCCGCACGCGGACGAGGCGTCGTTGTCGACGACCGGCAGGATCATCGTGCGACCGGGACGGACGCCGTAGTCGTCGTCGACGGCCGACGGCGGCGCTGCGTCGGCGCTGCACTCCGCCTGGAGCGTCTCGGAGGTGATGGCCTCGCGCTCCTGCTCCTGCTCGTCGTCCTGCTCGTCGTCCTCGACGTCGGTCCAGTTCGGCTCGCGCACCGCCGTGTCGAGCATCGGCAGCCACACGCGCCCGTCGCCGACGTCGTTGAGCAGGACCACGTCGCGGTTCACGCGGAACACGAGCCGGTCGCTCGAGGCGACCTCCGCCAGGTCCAGGACCTCGGGCTCGGACTGACCCGCGCACTGGCGCAGGTAGTTGTCGGCCGCCGAGGCCCAGGCGGCATGGACGCAGCCCGCCACGCGGACCGGGGCGCTCGGCTGGCCGCCGCCCGCGGGCAGGACGCGCACGTCGCCGCCGCGCAGGGGCACCTCGAGCAGGGCGTCGGGCGTCGCCACGAGCACCGCGTCCGCGGCGGGACCGGGCTGCTGCAGGACGAGGGCGCCCTGGTAGGCGGAGAGGTCGACCGCCGCGGAGCGCGTGTGCAGTGTCCGCCCGGACAGCACCACGACCTCGTCGCCGACGGCTG
>JAEZZV010000015.1 GCA_023418375.1 Actinomycetes bacterium
CCATGGAGAGCTTCTTCTCGCTGTTGCAGAAGAACGTCCTGGACCGCCGCTCCTGGACCACGCGAGAGGAACTCCGCATCGCGATCGTCACCTGGATCGAGCGCACCTACCACCGCCGGCGCAGGCAAGACCGCCTGGGCCGGTTGACCCCCATCGAGTACGAGATCATCATGACCGCACCGGCCACCCAGGCCGCGTGACTACCCGCTGTCACCTATCCGTGCAGCAGACCCGTACGACCCTCGGCCCATGTGAGCCGAGCTCGGGGAGACAAAGAGCCCAATGACTGGTCGAACGGCCGGTGCAGACTCCAGCCGTGGACGCAAGTGATCAGTGGTCGCCGGAAGACGTAGCCAGGGCGAACGAGGCGTACGCCCGACTCGATGGGTTCCGCAGGGCGTGGAGTGCTGAAGCCGACACGACACGGGCCTGGGAGGGCGGTGTACCGGTACTCGACGAGCACGTCGCAATCAAGAACCACGCGGAGTACTCCGGGGCCGAGACGTACGCGTGGCAGTACCTCGCGTTCGACGACTACGCGTCCGCCGCGGACTGCTTCTACCTCGCCGCAGAACTGCGCCGGGAGAACTCCGCCGAGGTCACCGGCGGAGACGGCGGGCACGCCGCCGCCGAACTGCTCTGCCTTCGCCTTGCCCGATGGACCGACGCGCTCGAGGCGGCACGCGGTCGTACCGCATGGCCTGAGGCGGAAGACTTTGGACTTGACACTTCTTGGGTTGAGGGCCGGATAGCCAACCGGCTACGCCGCGGCGCAAACGCGCTCTCCCGGCTGGGACATCCCGACATCGCGGACGAATGGCGAGCCGTTGCGCAGGAGTTCGAGCGAGGCTAGGGGCCGCATTGGACGAACGCGAGCGACCGCGAGCGTCCGTCCACGTCCTTGACAGGCCGTCCACGTCCTGAGACGAGCCGCTGACCACACGCTGACCAATGCCCGGCAAATCGGACACAGCGCCGACGGTGCTACAGCGCCGATACCGCCTCTGGCCTGCAACAACACTCTGTGCGCCTGGGCAGATTCGAACTGCCGACACCCGCTTTAGGAGAGCGGTGCTCTATCCCCTGAGCTACAGGCGCCTGGCCTCAGCGGGTCGGCCGGCTCGCCCTCCGCGACCTCGGAGGCTCGTTCCGGACGCACCGCGCCAAGCCTGGCGACGCCGTCGGGCCGCTGGGCCCTTGGCGCCCGACAAGCGTAGCGGCCACCCGCCTGCGATCGCCCGGCCCCGCCGGGGCGTGCCGTCAGCGGACCTCGGGCTCGCCGACCGGGTCAGCCGAGGCGGGCGGGTCCGGCGTCGGGCCCCAGGGCGCCGGGGGCGGCGGGAGCTCCGCCGTCCGGATACCCGCGAGCCGGTCCAGGACCGACGGGACGGCGACGACCGGGGCCGCCTCGGGGACGTCATGCGGCGGAGCCGGTGTCGAGACGTCGCCGGCAACCACCGCTTCCTCCGGCACGGGCACGCTCGGTGCCGGCGACCACACCCCCGGCGCGGCCGGCGTGA
Source organism: Actinomycetes bacterium (assembly GCA_023418375.1). GTDB lineage: Bacteria > Actinomycetota > Actinomycetes > Actinomycetales > Cellulomonadaceae > Actinotalea. The sequence goes on from JAEZZV010000015.1 coordinate 1,521, forward strand.
CGGGAGCAACGCTCGCCTCCGCGAGTCGGCGGGCGGCGCTCGCGTCCGCGCGTCCGGCGGGGGCGGCACGGCGCTCACCGGCGATCGCCGTGCGGATCCGCTTGCGGAACACCACGAGCAGGACCGCCGCCGCAACCAGGAGCAGCACCAGCATGCCGCCGACGGCGGAGCCCTCCTGCGGCGAGCCGCTCACCTCTATGTCGAAGACGACGGTGGCGTACCCCTCCAGGCCGTCCGTCCCGGCGCTGACCCCGGGCCGGCGAAGGTCGTTGGTGAAGCTGTAGCCGGGGGGCACCACGACCGACATCTCGAGGTTCCCGGGGGGAAGATGCTTGCCCAGCGAGGACGGCAGCACCAGGAGACCCTGGAGCCTGTACCGCTCGTCCGAGGCACCGGAGTCCGGCAGGTCTGGCAGGTCCTCCTTCCACAGGAGCGTCAACGGTCCCTCGCCGCTCCACTCGTCGTAGGACTCGAGGAACTCCTCGACGTCGTCGCCCTGCACGGTCACCGTGTACGTGGTGCCCTCGTCGGACCTCGCGACGTCGATCTGCTGCCAGCCTTCGTACCAGCGCAGCGCGTCGGACAGCGTCGAGCCGGCCACCTCGTCCGTGGCGGCATCCACGAAGAACTCCGCCGTCCAGGTCAGGTCGCCGCCCACGCCCAACGCCAGCTCGAAGCTCACGTCGGCGAAGGCCCGGGCGACCTGGTACTCGACCAGCTCCGGGCTGGTGTACATCGCGATGAAGACGTTCCCGTCCTCGGTGACGTACGCATGCTCGGCCTCGTACTCCTCGGGGACGACGAGCTCGTCACTGACCCAGGCGAGCGGGTCGCAGACCGCGGAGCACTCGGCGAAGTCGACGACCGCGAGCGCCGGGGTCGCGGGCTCGTCGTCGGGACCCTGCGTCACCTCGAACTGCGTCGACGTGCTGCGCAGCGCGACGTCCGTGAGCGAGGCGAGCTGCTCGGGCGAGTCGGCCTCGAAGGACGCGTGCCACGTGCGGTAGCCGGGCTCCGCGGCATCCGCGGTGACGGACACCCCGGCCGCCTCGAGCTCGGCGAAGAAGGCGTCAAAGGCCTCGAGCAGAGCGACGGGGGCGTCGTCACCGTCGCCCCAGTAGGTGTAGAGGATCGTGCGCTCGAAGGTGTCGACGCCGACGGTCGTCACCATGTCGACGGAGTCGAACCCCGCGCCCGACAGCACGGTGGCCTCGCCGGGCGAGGGCTCGCCGGGCGAGGGCTCGCCGGGCGAGGGCTCGTCGTCGGCCGTCACGCGGTTCCCGGCACCGGCGCGGTTCCCGGCGTCGGCGCGGTCTGCGGCCTGGGTCTCGCCGCCGGCCGGGCACGCGCCGAGCAGCGCGATGACGAGGGCCAGGACCAGCGCCGGAAGCTGCCGGCGCGGGCGCCGTCCCAGGATCGCCCGCGTCGTTCGGGTCGCCGCCGACCGGCTCACACCCACCACCACATGGACACCCCTCAGGTGGACTGCTCCCCTGACCCCGGCCCGGGGGCCGTCGACGGCGCCGACGCCCGCAACCTAGCGGCGGCACGGGCCTCGCGTCCGCGCTTCGGATGGGTGAAGGCGCCCGGCCCCGCAGCCGTCAGGCCGCCGGCCGGACACCTCACCCTCTTAGCCGATCGGCTAGGACCTCCTACCCGCAGCCCCGGCCCGCCCCGGTCATAACGTCGAACCATGACCGACACCCTCGTCCTGGGAGGCACCGGCCTCCTCGGCTACCACACGTCCCTCGAGCTGCTCGCCCGCGGCTACGGCGTCACCACGCTGTCCCTGCCGACCACCGAGACGGCCCACCTCCCCCAGCAGGCGGAGGCGCTCTTCTGCGACCTCACGGCGATGTCCGACGACGAGCTCCGCGCCCTCCTCGCCGGCAAGCACGCCGTGTTCTGCGCCATCGGCGCCGACGAGCGGACGGTCCCGCCGGCCCCGGCCGCGCACTTCTTCTACGAGGCCAACGTCCGGCCCACGCAGCGCCTGGCGCGCCTGGCCCGCGAGTCGGGCGTCGCGAAGTTCGTGCTCTACGGGTCCTACACCGCCGAGTGGGCCGAGCAGTGGCCCGACCTCGGCTACCGCACCCGCAACGGGTACCCGCGCACGCGCCTGCTCCAGGAGGAGGTCGCCATCCTCGAGGGCGAGGGCGCCATGGACGTGACGGTCCTGCGTCTGCCGTACATCTTCGGGCGCGTCGAGGGGCAGCGTCCCCTGTGGGAGATGTTCTTCCCGATGGTCCAGGCCGACGGGCCGGTGGTCGCGCTGCCCGGGTCGACGTCGTCGGTCACCGTGACGCAGGTCGCGCAGGCCGCGGTCGGCGCGATGGAGCACGGCGAGCACGGCGGCCGCTACCCGATCAACGCCTACGACCTCACCTACGCCGAGTTCTTCCGCATGTGCTGCGAGGCCCTCGGCCGCGACCCGGGCGACGTCATGGTCCTCCCGCTCGAGGCGGTCCTGCCCGGCTACGAGGCCGCGCAGGCGCAGACCGAGGCGGCCGGCGTCGAGCACGGCATCCACCTGCCCGACTCCGCCCGCTTCCAGGCCCGCGACGCCGTCAGCGACCCGGCCGCGAGCGCGGTCCTCGGCATCGAGCCCGACGACGTCCCTGGCGCCATCCGCGAGACCCTGCGCTGGTGCGTCGAGCACCCGCGCGAGGCGACGGCCTGAGGAGGCCCGATGCCGCGGGGTGACGCGTCCGCCGAGCGGGTCTGCGCGTGCGCGCTCGACCTGTTCGCGCGCCACGGCGTCGCCGGCACCTCGCTGCAGATGATCGCCGACGCCCTGGGCGTGGCGAAGGCCGCCGTCTACTACCGGTTCCGCACCAAGGACGAGATCGTCCGCGCGGTCCTGGCGCCGGCCTTCGACGCGTTCGCCACCCTGCTCGACGAGGTCGACGCGCGGCCCGTCGACGAGCGCCCCGGTGCGCTCGTCGACGGGCTCGCCCGGCAGGCCGTCACGCACCGGCGCCTGTACGCCGTCGTGCTCCAGGACGTCACCGCCGCCGACCTGCGCCGACGCACGCCCGACGACGCCACCGTCTGGCTCCGCCTCCGCGAGACCCTTGCGGGCCCCGTGCCCGACGACGCCTCCCGCGCCCGGGCGGCCATCTTCCTCTCCGGGCTGATGGGACCCGCGGTGGACGCCGACGTCGCGCGCATCGACGACGCGACGCTCGAGCGCGCCGTCGCCAGCGCCGGGCGCCGGATCCTGGGGCTGCCCGACTGACGCCTCGGTCGCGCCGGTAGGTCTGCTACGGCCGCCGCCACACCGACACGGCCGACGTCGACTCCGCGGTGAACTCCGCACCGGTGAAGTCCGCGACCCGCCGGACGAGCTCCAGCCCGGCCATCTGCGCCATCAGATCCATCTCCGAGGGCCACAGATACCGGTGCTCCGATGCGCCGTAGCGGTAGCGGCCGTCGGCGTCGCGGCCGTAGTGGTGCGACGTCATCCGCTGGGTGACCAGGTCGTACGTGTCGAAGCCCAGGTGCTCCTCACTGAGGCTGAACGGGACCGCGTCCTGCCCGGGCGGCAGCCGCCGGAGCGCCGGCACCCCCAGCTCGACGACGAAGTGCCCGCCCGGCACCAGGTGCGCCGCCGCGTTGCGGAAGCAGTCGACCTGCGCCTCCTGCGTGAGCAGGTTGCTGAGCGTGTTGTAGACGAGGTAGACGAGCGTGAACTGCCCGGGCGCCCGGACGGTCGACATGTCGCCCATGGTCACCGGGATCTCGTCTGCGCTGGCCTTGGTGCGCAGACGCTCGACCATCGGCTCGGACAGCTCGATGCCGTGCACCGCCACGCCGCGCCCGCGCAGCGGCACGGCCACGCGCCCGGTGCCGATGGCGAGCTCGAACGCCGGCCCGTCACCCGCGAGGTCCGCGAGGAAGTCCACTGTCGGCCCGAGCACCTGCGGGGAGAACATCGGGTCGTCGGGGTTGTCGTAGGTGTCGGCCTGCTCGTGGGTCCAGTACTGGCTCCGCATGCCACCCAGCGTCAGCGGGCCGGGCGCCGACTGTCGAGGCGATTACCCGCGCCGGCGCGCCCTCCACCGGGAGTGACCGGGCTACGCAGCCAGCCCGTGCCACTCGCGGCCGCGGCGGACCACCGCGCCGTCGGGCACCACCGCGTCCTCCGGCACGACGGCGCCGGCCTCCACGCGAGCGCCGCCGCCGATCTCGGCGCGCGCACCCACGCGGGCAC
>JAEZZV010000065.1 GCA_023418375.1 Actinomycetes bacterium
GGGCGACGGAGCCGGTGGCGGCGGCGGCGCTGGGGGCGGGATCGCCGCAGGAGGCCCTGGCCGCCCTGGCGGCGTACGGCCTGACCGTCGGCCGGCCCGTGCGGCCGATGCTCGCGGCGTCCGCGCCCGACGTCGCGACGGCCGTGGCAGGCTTCGACGGCCGGGCCGTGGTGGTCGACGCGAAGCTCGACGGCATCCGCATCCAGGTGCACCGCGACGGCGACGACGTCCGCGTCTTCACCCGCAGCCTCGACGACATCACCGCGCGCGTGCCGGAGGTGGTCGCGGTGGCCCGGGCCCTTCCGGTGCGCACCGCGGTGCTCGACGGCGAGGCCCTCGCCCTGGGGTCCGACGGCCGCCCTCGGCCGTTCCAGGAGACCGCCTCGCGGTCCGCGACGCGCGACGCCGAGCTCGCCGCCGCCGTCACGCTGACCCCGTTCTTCTTCGACGCCCTGCACCTGGACGGCCGCGACCTGCTCGGCGAGCCCCTGTCGACGCGGTTGGCGGCCCTCGACGCGGTGCTCGGCGGGCCGGGCGCGGCGCACGTCGTCGGGCGCGTGACGACCGCCGACGCCGACGAGGCGCAGGCCGCGTTCGAGCGCTGGGTCCGCGAGGGCCAGGAGGGCGTCGTCGTGAAGGACGCCGAGGCGCCCTACGAAGCCGGCCGGCGCGGTGCCGCATGGGTCAAGGTCAAGCCGCGGCACACGCTCGACCTGGTGGTGCTCGCCGTCGAGCGCGGCTCGGGCCGGCGCCGCGGCCTGCTGTCGAACATCCACCTCGGTGCCCGCGACCCGGCCGGCGGCTGGGTGATGCTGGGCAAGACGTTCAAGGGGATGACGGACGAGATGCTCGCCTGGCAGACCGAGCGCTTCCGCGAGCTCGAGGTGTCCGACGACGGCTGGACGGTCGCCCTGCGCCCGGAGCAGGTGGTCGAGATCGCCTTCGACGGCCTCCAGCGCTCCAGTCGCTACCCGGGCGGCCTCGCGCTGCGGTTCGCGCGCGTGGTCCGCTACCGCGACGACAAGACCGCCGCCGAGGCCGACACGATCGACGCCGTCCGCGCCCTGGCGACGCGGGCCCCAGTGGCGCCCGACGCCTGACGGCGCGCTCTGTGGAGGATCTCCCGCGAAGACCACGGGAGATCCTCCACAGAGCGGCTGCCGTCGTCAGCCCACTCTCGTCGGGCCGTAGACGGTGACGAGCGTGGAGCCACCGCCCTCGACGTCGACGCGGGCGCACGTCGCCGCCTCGTCCACCACGCGGGTCGTCGGAGAGTGGGGCTCCGCCCCGAGGGCCGCCTCGGCAGCCTCGTCCACGGTGAGGCACGCCTCCGGGATGGCGCGCAGGGCGTCGAGCAGGTCGGCGGGCATCCACGACTCCACCCGGGGGGTCATCCCGGGATAGACCGCGACGGTCCGCGGCCCGTCACCGCCGATCTCGATCATGCTGCAGGGCTGCGTCCCCTCCTCGTCGCTGCCGTGCACGATCTGCACCGACCAGCCGCTGATGCCGAGTCGGGCGAGCTCGCCCTCCACCCACGGCACCGCGTCATCGGCTGACAGGCACTGCGCGCCGCCACCGTCCACCGCGTCGGCCAGCGAAGCCTGGAGCTCCCGGAGCGCCGCGGCCTCCTGCAGGTCCGGTTCGACCAGGTCGGCGGTGGCCGGCACCTGGTCCCTGGGCGTCACGTACAACGTCCCGTCGAGCACGAAGGCGACCGGGTCGGCGATGGGGGCCAGCCCCGCGTCGGAGCGGAACGTCTGGCAGTCGGCCACCGGGTCGCCCGTCAGCGTCCGGGCCACCACCGCACCCTCACCCGGGTAGCCGACGTCGAGGACCTCGCGGCACTCGATGCCCATGGTGGTCGTCGCGGCGCCCTCCTCGTCGCTCCAGAGGGCGGTGGCCGCGAAGGCGACCCCACCCCCCGCCAGCGCCACCGCCAGGCCGCCGACGAGTGCCCCCCGCCCGCCCAGCCGGCGCGCCCCCTGCCGCGCCGGCCGAACCGTGGCACCGCCCACCGTCTCGGTGGTTCCTCGCTCCGTCATGGTGATCCCCTCTCGCAGGGCGACGAGCGCCCCCGGGTCCACGGCGTCGAGGCGGGCACGGCGCGCCGGGTCCTGACCACGCAGCTCCGCGATCACGTCCCTGCCCATCACGCCTCCTCGATGCCGGGGCGAGCAGGCGCCCACCCACCACTGACATGTCCGCCCGGGGCGACCCGTTTCGGGCCGTCGCCGATGCGCCGCGACAGCTCCGACGCGACCGCGCCCTCGATCGCCGACGCCTGCTCGAGCTCGCGCATCCGGTCCGCCAGCCGCCGGCGCGCACGGTGCAACCGCACCCGGACGGCGCCCCGCGACAGGCCCAGGACCAGAGCGATCTCGTCGTGCGCGAGCTCCTCCCACGCGTGCAGGCGCAGGATCTCCTGATCGGTCTCGGGGAGGCCGGCGACGACGCGCTCGATGTCGCTGACCTCGTCCCCCGGTGGCGGCACGACGTCGACGACCGTCTCGCGGAGCCGGTCCGCGAGCGCCAGTCGTCGGCGCTCGCCGCGGCGCAGGTTCGCGAGCACCCGCCGCGCGACGCCGAAGAGCCAGGGGCGGGCCTCGTCCCCCGGCGGGACCTCGTCGAGGCGGCGCCACGCGACCAGGAAGGTCTCCGCGACGACGTCCGCCGCGTCCGCGGGGTCCGCGACCCGGCGGACCGCGTAGGCGAGCAGCCCACGATGGTGCAGCTCGACGAGCGCGGCGAACCTGTCCTCGTCCGGCGATCCCATGCGGCCCCCTCCTGCCGTCCCACCCGGATCATGTCCGAGCGGCACCGCAGCGTTACCCGCGCACGCCGGACGGTGCGGGCCCGGGCCCGACGAGCCACGGGGAGCCGTCGCGGCCGCTCCGCCGGCGTCGTGTGGAGGGTCCCCCGCGGAATCCGCGGGGAATCCTCCACACACGGCCACCGCGGCCCGGGCGCTACACCACCTCGTGGTGCTCCACGTGCGGGTGCCGCCGCTCGAGCTTGGCGCCCTCGACGTCGACGTCCGGCAGCAGACGGTCGAGCCAGCGCGGCAGCCACCAGGCCCGGTCGCCGGCGAGGTGCAGCAGCGCCGGCACGACGAGCATCCGGACCACGAACGCGTCCACGAGCACGCCGAACGCAAGGGCGAAGCCGATCGGCCGGATCATCGTCGACTCCGCGAAGATGAAGCCGCCGAACACCGACGCCATGATCAGGGCCGCCGCCGTCACGACGGCCCGGCCGGCGCGCACGCCCTGCACGATCGCCAGCCGCGGCGACGCGCCGTGCGCGTACGCCTCGCGCATGCCCGAGCCGAGGAAGAGCTGGTAGTCCATGGCCAGACCGAACAGGATGCCGACCAGCACCGTGGGCAGGAAGTTCAGCACGGGTCCGGGGGCATGCACCTGGAACAGCCCGCCGAGCCAGCCCCACTGGTAGATCACGACGACCGCCCCGAGCGCCGCGAAGAACGACAGCACGAAGCCGAGCGTCGCGATGAGCGGCACGAGGATCGACCGGAACACCAGCATGAGGATGATCAGCGACAGCCCGACGACGACCGCGAGGTACGTGGGCAGCGCGTCGGCCAGCTTCGCCGACACGTCGATCGCGCCGCTCGTCTGGCCGGCCACCGCGATCGGGATCTCGCCGTCGAGCGGCGACAGGTCGCGCAGCTCGTTGACCAGCGCCTCGGTCGACTCCGCGTTCGGCCCCTCCGCCGGCACCACCTGGAAGGCGGCGAGCGCGCCGTCGGCAGAGGTGGCGACCGGGGCGACCGCCGCGACGTCGTCGATCTGGAAGAGGCGGTTCGCGACCTCGGCCTGGGCGGCGAGCGCCTCGGTCTCGTCGGCGCCGGCGGGGATGTCCGCGATGACGAGCAGCGTGCCGTTCTGGCCGGCCCCGAACTTCTGCTCGATGGTCCGGTAGGCCTGGTAGGTCGTCGACGACCTCGGCTCCGACGACCCGTCAGGCAGACCGATCCGCAGGCTCGTCGCCGGCAGCGCCAGCAGGCCGAGCGCAGCGACGCCGACCAGGGCGCGCACGATCGCCTGGCCGGTCCGCATGGTGCGCAGCGGCGTCGTCGCGGGCGCGGCGGCCGACTCCAGGTGCGCCCGCTCGCTGCGCCGCAGCACCCGGGTGCCGAGCAGGCCCAGCAGCGCGGGCGTGAGGCTGATCGCGACGAGCACGGCGATGGCGATGCTGGCGGCGCCGACGGTGCCCATCAGCCCGAGGAACGGGATGCCGGTGACGTTCAGCGCCAGCAGCGCGATCAGGACGGTCGACCCGGCGAACACCACGGCGTTGCCGGAGGTGCCGTTGGCCAGGCCGATGGACTCGTCGACGTCGTAGCCCTGCTTCAGCTGGCGGCGGTGCCGGTTGAGGATGAACAGCGAGTAGTCGATGCCGACGGCGAGGCCGAGCATGACGCCGAGCACCGGGGTGACGGAGACCATGTCGACGACGCCGGAGAACGCCAGCGAGCCGAGCGCGCCGATGGCGACGCCGATGCCGGCCGTGAGGATCGGCAGGCCCGCCGCGACGAGCGTCCCGAGCATCACGAGCAGCACGACGGCGGCGACGAGCACGCCGACGAGCTCGCCGATGCCGAGGATGTTCGGCACCTCCATGGCGATGCCGGAGGTGAAGTCGATGTCGACGCCGTCGATCGACGCGGCCCGGAACTCGCCGAGCACCGACTGCTGGACCTCCTCCGGGACCTCGAAGCTCACGTCGTCGAAGACGACCGTGACGACGGCGGCCGAGCCGTCGGCGGAGACCTGGCGGATCTGCTCGGCCATCTGGAGCAGGCCGGCGCCGAGCTCGAGCTGCTGGGCGTTCGCGTCCAGCTCGGCCTGACCGGCCTCGAGCTCCGCGGCGCCCGCGTCGAGCTGCGCCTGCTGCTCGTCGACGGCGTCCTGCTGCGCGTCGAGCTGGGCACGCTGCGCGTCGATCTGGGTCTGCTGCGCGTCCAGGATCGGCCCGGCCTGCGCGGTCGTCCCCGTCGCCTCGGCCTGGGCCCGGGCCGCGTCGACCTGGGCCTGCGCCTGCTCGAGCTGCGCGCGCCCGGCGTCGAGCTGCTGCTGCCCGGCGTCGAGCTGGGCCTGGCCCTCCTCGAGCTGGGCGCGGCCCTGCTCGAGCTGGGCGCGGCCCTCCTCGAGCTGCGCGCCGCCCTGGGCGATCTGCTCGGCTTGCGCGGCGCGGTCCGCCTCGGTCGCGAAGGGGTCGACGACGCGCGCGACCCCGTCCAGCGCGGTCACCTGTGCGACGAGGTCGCTGATGGCGGCCTGCTGGTCGGTGGTGAAGGCCGAGCCGTCGCGGGTGCTCATGACCACGGTGCCCGTGGCGCCGGAGGCCTCCGGGAACTCGGCCTCGAGGCGCGCGGTGACCTCTGCCGTCGGCGTGTCAGGGATGGTGAAGCCGCTCGCGAGTGTGCCGCCCGCGACCAGGTACGCGCCGCCGGCGACCGCCAGCACGGCGAGCCACGCGGCGACGACCGTGCGGGCCCGGCGCGCGCTGAAGCGGCCGAGTCGATAGAGGAGCTCTGCCATGTCGTCCTTCTCAGGTGGGTGGTGCGGTGGTCGCGGATCGACGTCGATCGCGAGGGGTCAGGGAGCGGGGGCGGCGCCGTAGCCTGTGCCGACGGCGGCCAGCATCCGCTCCAGGTACGCGTCCCACGCCTCACGGGACGCCTCGTCGTCGGCCGCACCCGTGGTCGCGAGCCAGTGGTAGTACAGGACGATCAGGCCGCTCATCAGGGCGTTGACGAGCAGGTGCACCTCGAGGGCGTCGGCGCTCGGGTGCCGCACGGACATCGCGTCCGCGAACCTGCGGCTGACCTGGTTGAACGAGCGCAGGAGCAGCGTGGCCGCCCACGGCGACTCGATGTCGACGTTGTTGTCGGGGCCGCCCAGCGCCCGCGTGAGGTACGCCATCGGGCCGACGAGCTCGGTGCTCCGCAGCGCGCTCGCGACCTCGTCGAACATCGCGGCGGGCGTGTCGTCCTGCGGGGGTGCGGCCAGGGCGTTGGCGACGAACGTGTCGACGAGTGCGCCGAGCAGGTCGCTGCAGACGGCCGTGACGACGTCGTCCAGCGTGGCGAAGTAGTTGAAGACGGTGCGGCGCGAGACGTCGGCCCGCTCGGCGAGCTGGTCGACCGTGAAGCGCAGGCCGCCCTGCTCCTCCAGCAGCCCCGCCGCCGCGTCGACGATGGCCTGACGCGAGCGCTGCCTGAGCGCTGCACGGCGGTCGATCGGGACGACGTCGGACACGTCTCTACACTAGGTGCATCCTTGCATTGAGTGCAAACATGGGACCACCCGCCTCGGCGGTCCGCTCGCTCAGTTCAGGCTGGGGTCCTCCGGGAACGTCGACACGATCGCGAGCGTGCCGCCCTGCCGACGCAGGACCCGCCGCCACAGCTGCTCGGGCTCGGGCGTCGTGACGTCGCCCGGCTGGGCGTCGAGCACGTACCAGTCGCCGTCAGCCACCTCGGCCTCGAGCTGGTCGGCCGACCAGCCGGCGTAGCCGACGAAGACCCTGACGCCGGTGACACCCGGGAGGCCGTCCGCCGGGTTCGCGTCGAGGTCCACCAGCCCGAACGGCCCGGTGAGGCGGTCCACGAGCGCGCTCTCGGCGGCGGGCACGAGCGTCGCCACGCCGAGCGCGCCGTCCAGGCCCACCGGCCCGCCCTGGAACAGGGCCGCGGGCGGGGTCACGGCGTCGTGCCACGACGGCAGCGCGTCGCCGGTCGGCACGGCCATCGGCCGGTTGAGCACGACGCCGAGCGCACCCTCGTCGTCGTGCCGGAGCACGAGGACCACCGTGCGCCGGAAGTTCGGGTCGCCCAGCTGCGGCGTCGCCACGAGGAGCCTGCCCGCCAGTGAGTGCGCCTGGCCCATGCGCCCATCATCGCCCCTGCGCGGGCGACCGGCACGGCCGCCGGTGACGCGGATCACCCACCGAAATGACTTGCGCAACGCCCGGTCGGAACGATTCGATAGGGGAAGCGGTCGACGGCGACCCGCTCGCCGCCCGATCCCACGAACCCCACCGGAGCACCCGCATGGCCACGCCCCTGACCACCGGACGGCCGTGGCGCGTCATCCTCGCGTTCGCGGTGCCGCTGCTGCTGGGCAACGTCGTGCAGCAGGCGTACCAGATCGCCGACGCGATGGTCGTCGGCCGGGTGCTCGGCGTCGACGCGCTCGCCTCCGTCGGCGCCACCGGGAGCTTCATCTTCCTGCTGCTCGGCTTCGCCTGGGGCACGACCTCGGGCTTCGCCATCCCGACGGCGCAGGCCTTCGGCGCGGGCGACGCGCGGGGCGTCCGGCGCTCGGTCGCCGCAGGCACGATCCTCACCGGCGGCCTGAGCGTGGTCGTCACCGTGGTCGCACCGCTGCTGGCCGGGCCGGCGCTGCGCCTGCTGCGCACGCCGCCCGAGCTGATCGACCAGGCGACGACGTTCGCCGTCGTCAGCTTCCTCGCGGGCTCGACCATGATGTTCTTCAACTTCCTCGCCGCGATCCTGCGCGCGATCGGCGACTCCCGGACGCCGCTCATCTACCTCGTCGTGAGCTGCCTGGCGAACATCGCGCTGGTGATCGGCGCGGTCCCGGGCCTCGGCCTCGGCGTCGGCGGCGCGGCGCTGGCCACCGGCATCGCGCAGGGCAGCGCCGTGGCGATGTGCCTGGTCCACGTCCGGCGGCGCGTGCCGACGCTGCACGTCCGGCGCGAGGACTGGCACGTCACGCGCGCCGAGCTGGGCACGCACCTGCGCCTCGGCCTGCCGATGGGCTTCCAGGCGTCGATCATCGCGATCGGCATCCTGGCCGTGCAGGTGCGGCTCAACGACCTGGGTCCCGACGCCGTCGCGGCGTACACGACCGCCACCCGCGTGGACAACTTCACGATCGCCTTCCTCGGCTCGATGGGCATCGCCGCGTCGATGTTCGCGGCGCAGAACCTCGGCGCGCGCCGGCCCGACCGCATCCGGTCCGGCGTCAGCCAGGCCGTGGCCATCACCGCCGGCGGCGCGGCCGTGCTGGGCGCGTTCATCGCGTTCGCCGGCCCGTCGCTCGTCCGGCTCTTCGTCGGCCCGGGCGAGGAGACCGTCGTCGAGATGGCGGCCTACTACCTGGCCGTCAACGGCTCCTGGTACGTCGTGCTCGGCGTGCTGTTCGCGCTGCGCGGGGCGCTCCAGGGCCTCGGCTACACGTCCGTGCCCACGGTCACCGGCGCGCTCGAGCTGGCCTGCCGGGTCATGGCCGCCATCGCGCTCGGCGCCGTCTGGGGCTACGACGGCCTCGTCTGGGGCAACCCCCTGGCCTGGATCGCCGCCGTGGCCGTGCTCGTCCCCTCCTACCTGCGCGCGCGCCGGCGCCTCGACGACCTGCAGCCCGCCGGCGCGGGCGCCCCGCCGGCCGTGGTCGTCGTGGGAGAGTCCTCCGACGGCGGCGTGCTCCTCGACGCCATCGAGCCCGAGGACTCCGGCGACGCGCTCGAGGCGCTCGCGCGCCCGACGGCCGCCGTCCGCTGACCCACGGAGGACGCCTGTGACCGACCCGATCCTGCTGCCCGCCGCCGCGGTGCTCCTGGACAACGACGGCGTGCTCGTGGACTCCACGGCGAGCGGTGAGGCCGCCTGGCGCACCTGGGCGGTGCGGTGGGGCCTCGACCCGGAGGCGGTCGTCGCGGTCGTGCACGGCGTGCGCTCGCGCGAGACGGTCGCCCGGTTCGTGGCCGCCGACGACGTCGACGCCGCCACCGCCGAGATCGACGCGCTGGAGCTCGCCGACACCGCCGGGACGGTCGCGATCCCCGGCGCGCCGGCGCTGGTCGCCTCGCTCCCGGACGACGCGCGGGCCGTGGTCACCTCCGCACCCCGCCCGCTCGCGGTCGCCCGGCTCGCCGCGGCCGGCGTGCCGGTGCCGACGACCGTCGTGGCCTCCGAGGACGTCAGCCGGGGCAAGCCGGCCCCGGACCCCTACCTCGCGGCCGCGGCCCGGCTCGGGGTCGACCCGGCATCGTGCCTCGTGCTCGAGGACAGCGACAACGGCATCCGGGCCGCCCGCGCCGCCGGCGTCGGGGCGGTCGTCGGCATCGGGACGTCAGCCCTCGACCAGGGGTGCGACGTCGTGGTCGCCGACCTCACCCACCTGCGGTGGGTGGGCGACGGCCTCGCGGTGACCGAGATCCTCGAACGCACCTCGGAGCCGGGACCCGCCTGATCCACCCCGAATGGAACGGAACTGGAGCACAACGTTCCACTCGATCCCGGATCACGTCGGTTTCGTTCCACTCGAGGGCAGGCGCAGCCCGAGGTCCTCGGCGACGCGCTCGGCCGCCAGCCGGCCCGAGACGAGAGCCGTCGGCACGCCCGTGCCCGGGTGCGTGCTGGCGCCCGCGAAGTACAGGTTCCGGTACCGCGCGTGGCGGTTGTGCGGGCGCAGGTAGGCGAGCTGGAACACCGTGTGCGCGAGGCCGTGCGTCGCGCCCCGCTGCAGGTTGTGGTGGTCGCGCCAGGTGGGCGGTGTCGCGGTCGCCTCGACGGTGATGTGGTCGGCGAGGTCCGTCAGCCCGAGCCCCGCCAGCCGCTCGAGCACCGCGCGGCGCGCGCGGCCGAGCTCGACGTCCCACGCGGCGTCCTCGGCCGCCCGGCGCTCGGGGTCGTCGCTGTCGTCGACCATGTGCCCCGTCGGGACGACGGCGATGAGCGTGTCCCGCCCCGCCGGCGCCGTCGCCGGGTCGAGGCGGGTGGGCGCGTGCACGTACACCGACGGCAGGTCCGGCAGCGGCTCGTTGCGCTCGATGCGGTCGAAGTTCTCCTGGTAGCAGTCCGCGAGGAAGAGCGTGTGCGGGCTCAGCTCCGGGTACTCGCGGTCGGTGCCCCAGAAGAAGCTGATCGTCGAGCCGGAGTACGTGCGCCGGGCCAGCCGCTCCGCCGGCCGCGCGTCGGGCAGCAGGCGGCGGTAGACGTACGGCAGGTCCGCGTTGGCGACCACGACGTCCGCGGCCAGGCGCCGCCCGTCCTCCAGCACGACGCCCGTCGTCCGGCTCCCCTCGACCTCGATCGCGCGCACCGGCGCCCTGTACTCGAGCGTCACGCCCGCCGCCTCGGCGGCCTCGGCCATGACCTCCGCGATCCGGAACATCCCCCCGGTCGGGTACCACACGCCGTGGGAGAGCTCGCTGTACGGCGTCAGGGAGAACGTCGACGGCGCGCTGAACGGGCTCAGGCCCATGTAGACGTCCTGGTAGGTGAATGCCGCGCGCAGCCGGTCGGAGTCGAAGAAGCGCCCCATGTGCCGGTAGTGCGGCAGCAGGGCCTTGATCCGCAGGGCGAGCACCGCGTTGGCCGGCGTGAAGAACTGCGTCGCGCGTCGGAAGTCGCGGTCCACGAGGCCCGACATGCCCAGGTGGTAGTGCCGGCAGCCCTCCTCGACGTACCGCAGGAAGCCGTCGAACGATCCCGGCTCGATCGCCTCGAGCTGGGTGCGCATGGCGGTGAGGTCCGACGTCATGGCCAGGCGGGCGCCGTCGTCGAACACCACGTCGTAGGTCGGGTCCACGCGGAGCGGCCGCAGCGCGTCGTCCATGTCGATGCCCAGGCGCTCGAGCTCGGCGCGGTAGAGCAGCGGCATGATCAGCAGCGTCGGGCCCGTCGAGAACGTGTGACCCTCGCGCGTGAACTGGCCCACGCGCCCGCCGGGCACCCCGTTCTTCTCGACGACCGTGACCTGCACGCCGCGGCGCGCCAGGTGCAGGGCGGCGGACAGCCCGCCGATGCCCGCGCCCACGACGACGGCGGTGGTCGCGCTCATCGGGCGGCCCCCGCGGGTGTCGGCTCGGGCACGGCGCGGTCGGGTGCTCGGCGACCAGGCACGGCG
>JAEZZV010000091.1 GCA_023418375.1 Actinomycetes bacterium
TTGTAGCCCACGGCCCAGCGCCGGTGCGCCCGCGCCTGGGCGTCGTGCAGCTGGTCGGGCGCCGCGCGGCGAAGGCCGGGGAAGCGCGCGCACAGGGCCGCGAGCACGTCGAGCGTGGCGACGACGTCGGCGTCGGCGCTGTGCAGTGCGCCGGGCGCGACGCCGTAGTGCGCGCACAGGTCGCCGAGGCGCCTCTTGCCGGGCCGGTAGGCGTCGAGCCACCGGTCGAGCACGAGCGGGTCGACGACGACGCGCACGTCCCGCGCGATCCGCTCGGGCAGGGTGCGCAGGCCGTGCCGGCGCAGCTCGGCGTCGAGGAGGGACAGGTCGAACGAGGCGTTGTAGGCCACCACCGGCTCGCCTCGCGCGAGCGCGCCTGCCAGGGAGTCCGCGATCTCCTCCAG
The DNA here is from genome assembly GCA_023418375.1 of Actinomycetes bacterium. Classification (GTDB taxonomy): domain Bacteria; phylum Actinomycetota; class Actinomycetes; order Actinomycetales; family Cellulomonadaceae; genus Actinotalea. The sequence goes on from JAEZZV010000091.1 coordinate 405, forward strand.
CGCGCCTGCCGGTGAACGGCCGTGGGCGCGCACGTGTGCGGTGGTGATGCCGTGCACCGCCGTCGCGCCGGCGGGGATCTCGACACCCGGGTCGACCAGCCAGGTGCGCGCCACCGCGCGTCCGCCGACCCGGCGGACGACCGCGGCGGTGACGATGCGGTCGGTGCCGACGTCCACGCCCGTGGTCTCCGTGTCGAAGCCCACCAGCGGACCGTCGGACCAGCTCATGATCACCACCTCGGCGCCAGCGTGGCAGCCGGCACCGACAGTCCGACCCGCGACGCGCCGCCGTGTGGACGAGGCCGCGCCGGTAGCCTGGGCGCCGTGAGCAACGAGATCGAGATCGGCCGCGGCAAGCGGGGCCGCCGGGCCTACTCCTTCGACGACGTCGCCGTGGTCCCGTCGCGGCGCACGCGCGACCCGGAGGAGGTGTCGGTGGGGTGGCAGATCGACGCCTACCACTTCGACATCCCGATCGTCGCGGCCCCGATGGACTCCGTGATGAGCCCCGCGACGGCGGTCGCCGTCGGCAACCTGGGCGGCCTCGGCGTGCTCGACCTCGAGGGCCTGTGGACCCGGTACGAGGACCCGGAGCCCTACCTGGCCGAGATCGCGGCGCTCGACCCGGAGCGGGCGACGCCGCGGATGCAGGAGCTGTACGCGGCGCCGATCATCCCCGAGCTCATCACGCAGCGGCTGCGCGAGATCCGTCAGGCGGGCGTCACCGTCGCGGGCGCGCTGTCGCCGCAGCGCACGCAGCAGTACTGGAAGACGGTCGTCGACGCCGGCGTCGACCTGTTCGTCATCCGCGGCACCACGGTGTCGGCCGAGCACGTCTCCGGCCGCGCCGAGCCGCTCAACCTCAAGCGCTTCATCTACGAGCTCGACGTGCCGGTCATCGTCGGCGGCGCCTCCACCTACACGGCCGCGCTGCACCTCATGCGCACGGGCGCGGCGGGCGTGCTCGTCGGCTTCGGCGGCGGCGCCGCGCACACGACCCGCATCTCGCTCGGCATCCACGCGCCGATGGCGACGGCCGTCGCCGACGTGGCGGCCGCGCGCCGGGACTACCTCGACGAGTCCGGCGGCCGGTACGTGCACGTGATCGTCGACGGCGGCGTGGGCCGCTCGGGCGACCTGGTCAAGGCCGTGGCGTGCGGCGCGGACGCCGCGATGCTGGGTGCCGCGCTGGCGCGCGCGTCGGAGGCGCCCGGCCGCGGGTGGCACTGGGGCCCCGAGGCGCACCACGCGGACCTGCCGCGCGGCGAGCGCGTGTCGGTGGGCACGGCGGGGACGCTCCAGGAGGTCCTCTTCGGCCCGGGCCGTCAGGCCGACGGCTCGCTCAACCTGGTGGGCGCGCTGCGCAAGGCGCTCGCGACCACCGGCTACTCCGACCTCAAGGAGTTCCAGCGGGTCGAGGTCGTCGTCTCGCCGTACCAGCCCTTCTGAGCCGGCCCTGACCGCGGGCGCCCGTGCGGGCGCCCTCCCGTCGGCTGCCTCGCGCCGCCGACGGCGTCGTCGCGCGCACGGACACCCGCTCCTGGGACCGGTGCGACAGGCGTGGCTGGTGTGACGTCCCCCCAGGCACCGCTGCGCCACTGCGCGCCCCCGGATCCGTCCGAACGTGCTTGAGCGTGCCCGGATCGCCGGACGCGAGGGGTCGATCCGGGCAAAGATCATGGATGCCGGGGTTGACTTCGGACAGAAACAGAACTAGACAAAGCCAATACAACATCCGATCCAACAGATCGGGCGTGGAGAACGAGGTGTTCGTGTACGCGACGGAGCGTCAGCAGGAGATCTTGGGTCGGGCCCGCCACGACGGCCGGGTCGACGTCAAGGGGCTCGCGGATGCGCTCGAGGTGACGCCGGAGACGGTCCGCCGGGACCTCACGGCGCTCGAGCGCCTCGGGCTCGTGCGCCGGGTGCACGGCGGCGCGATCCCGGTCGAGCGGCTCGGCATCGAGCCCGCGGTCTCCGACCGGGAGGGCCGGATGGCCGGCCAGAAGGAACGCATCGCCAAGGCGGCGCTGGACGAGCTGCCCGACGGCGGCGCCGTCATCGTCGACGCGGGGACGACGACCATCCGGCTCGCCGAGATGTTGCCGACGGACCGCGAGCTCACCGTCGTCACGCACGGCCTGCCGATCGCGATGCTGCTCGCGAGCCGGCCGAACATCACGCTGCACCTCCTCGGCGGCACCGTGCGCGGGCGTACCCTCGCCGCCGTCGGCACCTGGGCCGAGCGCGAGCTGGCCGACGTCTACGCCGACGTCGCGTTCCTCGGTACCAACGGCATCACGGCTGAGCGCGGGCTGACGACGCCGGACCTCGCCGAGGCCGGCGTGAAGCGCGCGCTCGTCGCGGCCGCCCGGCGCACCGTCGTCCTCACCGACCACACGAAGTTCGGCCGGGTCGACTTCGCGCAGGTCGCCCCGCTCTCCGCCATCGACACGGTCATCACCGACACCGAGCTCGAGCCCGAGCTCGTGGACGAGATCGAGGCCGCCGGTCCGCGGGTGGTGCGCGCATGATCCTCACGATCACCCTGAACCCGAGCCTCGACCGCACCATCGAGGTCGACACGCTCGTCCGCGGCCGCGTCCTGCGCGCGGGCGGCACCCACCTGCACCCCGGCGGCAAGGGCGTGAACGTCACGCGCGCGCTGCTCGCGAACGGCGTGCCGAGCCGGGCCGTCGTCCCCGTGGCGGGGCCCGACGGCGACCAGCTCGTCGACCTCCTCGCGCAGGAGAAGGTGGACGCCGTCGTCGTGCCGGTGTCCGGGCGCACACGGTCGAACATCACCGTCGCCGAAGCCGACGGCACGGTGACCAAGCTCAACGAGCCGGGCGGCGCGCTCACCGCCGCGGAGCTCGAGCGGATCCTCGACCACGCGCTGGCCGACGCCGTCGCGGGTGGACTGGTCGTCCTGTGCGGGAGCCTGCCGCCCGGCGCCCCCACCGACACCTACGCCCGCATGACGCGGCGCCTGAGCGAGGACGGCCAGCGCGTGGTCGTGGACACGAGCGGGCCGGCCCTGGCCGCCGCCGTCGCCGCGGGGCCGGCCCTGATCAAGCCCAACGCGGAGGAGCTCGCCGAAGCCGTCGGTCGTCCGCTCGCGTCGCGGTCCGACGTGGTCGTGGCGGCACGCGAGCTGCGCGCCCGGGGAGCCCAGGGGGTGCTGGTCAGCCTGGGCGCCGCGGGTGCGGTCCTCGTGGACGACGCCGGCGTGCTCGTCGGCGAGAGCGCCCCGGTGGAGCCGCGCAGCACGGTGGGCGCCGGCGACGCGTTCCTTGCCGGATTCCTCGGCGCGGTGCACGTCGCCGAGGACGCCGGGATCCGGCTCGACGGACCCGAGCGCGCCGCCGTCGGCCGCGCCGCCCTCGCCCAGGCCCTCGCGTGGGGTGCTGCGGCCGTCCGACTCCCGGGCAGCCAGATGCCCGCGCCGGACGACATCGACCTCTCCGCGGTGCGTGTGCTCACCGCCGAGGAGCTGGACGCCTGCCTGACCGCACCACTCGTCGGGACCGGGTGACCCCACCCGCTCCCATCCCTCCACTGGCACGAAGGAGTCCCAGATGAGCACGTACACCCCGACGGTCACCGGGACGGGGGCCAAGGCCACCGTCCAGCGGTTCGGCGGCTACCTCGCCGGCATGGTGATGCCCAACATCGGCGCGTTCATCGCGTGGGGCCTCATCACTGCGATGTTCATCGAGAAGGGCTGGACGCCCGTCGCCGAGATCGGCGGCTACGGCGACTACGCCGCCGGCAACCCCGACGTGGGGCTCACGGGCGTCGGCCTGGTCGGGCCGATGATCACGTACCTGCTCCCGCTGCTCATCGCCTTCACCGGTGGCCGCATGGTGCACGGCATCCGCGGCGGCGTCGTCGGCGCGATCGCGACCGTCGGTGTCATCGTCGGCACCGGCTCGCCGATGTTCCTCGGCGCCATGCTCATGGGCCCGGCCGCAGCCTGGCTGATCAAGAAGATCGACGCGTGGGTGCAGCCGCGCACGCCCACGGGCTTCGAGATGCTCGTCGACAACTTCACGGCCGGCATCCTCGGCGCGGCGGCTGCGATCGGTGGTCTCCTCGCGATCGGCCCGGTCGTCGACACGATCATGGGCTGGGCGGAGTCCGGCGTCGACTTCCTCGTCGAGAACAGCCTGCTGCCGCTCGCCTCGCTCATCATCGAGCCGGGCAAGGTGCTCTTCCTCAACAACGCCATCAACCACGGCGTGCTCACGCCGCTCGGCGCCGCGGAGTCCACCGCCGACGGCCAGTCGATCCTGTTCATGCTCGAGACCAACCCCGGCCCGGGCCTCGGCATCCTCATCGCGTTCATGCTCTTCGGCCCGCGCCTGATGCGCGGCTCGGTGCCCGGCGCGATCGTCATCCACTTCCTCGGCGGCATCCACGAGATCTACTTCCCGTACATCCTCATGAAGCCGCAGCTCATCGGTGCCGCGATCCTCGGTGGCGCCGCGGGCATCCTCACCAACGTCGTCACGGGGGCAGGCCTCGTCGCCTCGCCGGCGCCGGGCAGCATCTTCGCCTACATGACGATGACGCCGAAGGGCGACCACCTCATCGTCCTGCTCGGCATCCTCATGGCCACAGTCGTGAGCTTCGTCGCCGCGGCCTTCCTCCTGGGCTTCGGCCGCAACGAGAAGGCCGAGCAGGAGGCGCCCGGCGGCCTCGACGCCGCCAGGCGCGAGGTTGCCGACCGCAAGGCGGCGTCGAAGGCCGGCGTCGCCGGCTCCACCGCAACCACCTCCACCGCAGCCACCCCCACCACGCCGGCTCCCGAGCCCGGCGCCTGACCGAGGGAGAGACCATGACCACCATCGACGGCGCGAACGTCCGCAAGCTCGTCGTGGCCTGCGACGCAGGCATGGGCAGCAGCGCGATGCTCGCGGGCACCGTGCGCAAGCAGCTCGCCAAGCAGGGCGTGACGGTCGTGCACACCTCGGTCCAGGAGATCCCCTCCGACGCGGACCTCGTGCTCACCCACGCCGGGCTGGCCGAACGCGCCCGCGGCGTCGCGCCGTCGGTCCCGGTGGTCCCGTTCCAGCTGTTCCTCGGCGACCCGGCGGTTGCGAAGGTCGTGGCCGCCATCCAGCAGGGGGCGACGGTCGATGTCTGAGGTCGCCGGCCACGCGGTCGACCCGGCCGCCCTGCTCGCGCCAGGCGCCATCCGCCTGGCCGAGCGGGCGGCCGGCAAGGCCGAGGCGATCCGCGCGTGCGGGCAGGCCCTCGTCGCCGCGGGGGCGGTCACGCCGGAGTACGTCCCCGCGATGCTCGAGCGCGAGGAGAGCGTGTCGACCTACATCGGCGAGGGCGTCGCCATCCCGCACGCCACGCTCGCCGGCAAGGCGGCGGTCCGCCGGGACGCCCTGTGCTTCCTGCGCTTCCCCGACGGCGTGGACTGGGACGGCGAGACCGTCACCGTCTGCATCGGCATCGCCGCCGTCGGTGACGGGCACCTCGACATCCTCGCCGAGCTCGCCCAGATCCTGCTCGACCCGGAGCGCGCCGAGGCGCTGCGGGGCGCCGAGTCACCGGAGACGGTGCTCGCCATGCTCACCCCCGCTCAGGACTGAAGAATCCACGAGCACGACCCAAGGAGAACGATGAGAGTCGCACGGTTCCACGCGCCCGGAGACGTCCGTCTGGAGGACGCACCTGAGCCGTCGCCCGGCCCCCGGGAGGTGCTGATCCGCGTCCGAGCCTGCTCGATGTGCGGCACCGACGTGAAGATCAGCCGGTTCGGCCACCACCACATCCACCCGCCGCGTGTCATGGGCCACGAGATCGCCGGCGAGGTCGTCGAGGTGGGCGGGGAGGTCGACGGCTGGGCCGTGGGCGACCGCGTCCAGGTCATCGCCGCGATCCCGTGCGGGGAGTGCGACTTCTGCTCGAACGACCAGATGAACATCTGCCCGAACCAGGTCTCGATGGGGTACCACTTCGACGGCGGCTTCGCCGAGCTCATGGTGGTGCCCGAGAACGTGCTGAAGGTCGACGGCCTCAACCGGATCCCGGACGGCCTCAGCTTCGCCGAGGCCAGCGTCGCCGAGCCCCTGGCCTGCGCGCTGAACGCCCAGGAGCTCGTCCGGATCAACCCGGGGGACGACGTCGTCGTGGTCGGCTCCGGGCCGATCGGCTGCCTGCACGTGCGGCTCGCGCGGTCGTACGGCGCGGCGCGGGTCTTCCTCGTCGAGCTCGTCCGGGAGCGCCTCGAGATGGCGGCCGGCCTGGTGCATCCCGACGCCGCGATCTGCGCCGGTGACGAGGACGCCGTGGCGCGCATCCGTGAGCTCACGGACGGCCGGGGCGTGGATGTCGCGATCACCGCGGCGGCCTCCGGCACGGCGCAGGAGGACGCCCTGCAGATGCTCGCGCGCGGCGGCCGGATCAGCTTCTTCGGCGGCCTGCCCAAGGACAAGCCGACGATCACGCTCGACTCGAACCTCGTGCACTACAGCGAGCTCACGATCGTCGGCGCGAACGGGTCGAGCCCGGAGCACAACCGGCGTGCCCTGGCGCTCATCGCGGAGGGCAAGGTGCCGGTCGCCGACCTCATCACCCACCGCCTCCCGCTCGAGCAGACGCTGGACGGCATCGGCATTGTCGCCCGCGGCGAGGGAATCAAGGTCACCATCGAGCCCTGACGGGCCCGCGAGAGCATGGGAGCGGACATGGCACAGCGCACTGTCGTCGTGGCGTCGCAGGTCGGTCTGCACGCCCGCCCGGCGAAGCTGTTCACGCAGGCGGCCGCCGCGGCGGGCGTGAAGGTGACCATCGCGAAGGGCGACGGCCCGGCCGTCGACGCCGCCAGCATCCTGCGGGTGATGGCGCTCGCGGTGAAGCACGGTGACGAGGTCACCATCACCGCCGACGGCGACGGCGCGGACGAGGCCCTGGACCGGCTCGCCGGGATGCTTGCGACCGACCTGGACGCGGTGGAGGCATGAGGACGCTGCACGGCGCGGGCGTGGGGAGGGGTGCGGCCGTCGGGCCGGTGGCCCGGGCGCACCTCTCCCCGGCGGTCCCGGACGGCCCTGCCGACCCCGACCGCGACGCGGCGGCCCGGGCGGCCGAGGCTGCCTTCGCGCTGGTCGCGGACGCGCTCGACGCGCGGGCGGAGGCGTCGTCCGGGACCGTCGCGGGCGTGCTCGGCGCCGCCGCCGCCATGGCGCGTGACAGCGAGCTGATCGAGCAGGTGCGCGTGCGCATCGGGCTCGGCCAGTCGGCGCCGTTCGCCGTCGACCGCGCGGTCGCGGAGTTCGTCGACCTGTTCGGCCAGGACCCGTTCCTCGCCGAGCGCGTCACCGACCTGCTCAGCGTCCGCGACCGCGTGGTCGCGCGGCTCCTCGGCCTGCCCGAACCGGGCGTGCCCGCACTGGCGGTCCCGTCGGTGGTCGTGGCCCGGGACCTCGCGCCGGCCGACACGGCCGCGCTCGAGCTCGACAAGGTGCTCGCGATCGTCATCGAGCAGGGCGGCCCGACCGGGCACACAGCGATCATCGCCGGGCAGCTCGGCATCCCGTGCGTCGTGCGCGTGGCCGGGGCGGGCGACCTCGCGGACGGTGTCGAGGTTGCGGTGGACGCGGCCGCGGGCACCGTGGTCGTGGACCCCGACGACGCCGTCCGGGCCCGCGTCGCCGCGCGTCGGGAGGCTCTCGCCTCGCTCGCGCTCCGGCGGGACCCCGGCGCGACGGCGGACGGTCACGCCGTCGCGCTCCTGGCCAACATCGGCACGGCGGAGGACGCCGAGCGGCTCACCGACGCGGCCGTCGAGGGCGTCGGGCTGTTCCGCACCGAGGTCGTCTTCCTCGGGCGCACGGACGAGCCGACGCAGGACGAGCAGGCCGACGTCTACGCGCGCGCCTTCGCGGCGCTCGGCGGCCGCAAGGTGGTGGTCCGCACGCTCGACGCGGGCGCGGACAAGCCGCTCGCGTTCGTCACGCGCGGCGACGAGGAGAACCCGGCGCTGGGCGTCCGCGGGTACCGCCTCGTCCGTGCCTCGGAAGCCCTCGTGCGCGGTCAGCTCGCCGCCATCGGGCGCGCGGCCGAGCGGACCGGCACCGACCCCTGGGTGATGGCGCCCATGGTCGCGACCGTCGAGGAGGCCGCTCAGTTCGCGGCCCTCGCGCGGGAGGCCGGCATCCGGACGGTCGGCGTCATGGTCGAGGTGCCGTCCGTCGCGCTCCGCGCGGCCGACGTGCTCGCCGAGGTGGACTTCGTGTCGATCGGCACCAACGACCTGGCGCAGTACACGATGGCGACCGACCGGCTCCTGGGCGACCTCGCCGACCTGCTCGACCCGTGGCAGCCGGCGGTCCTCGACCTGGTCGCGGCCACGGCGTCGGCGGCGGTGGCGGCCGGCAAGCCCGCGGGGGTGTGCGGGGAGTCGGCCTCGGACCCCCTGATGGCCCTGGTCCTCACCGGGCTGGGCGTGACCAGTCTGTCGATGTCGCCCGCGGCCGTGCCGGGGGTGCGGTTCGCGCTCGCCCGGCACACGCGCGCGCGCTGCGTCGAGCTCGCCGCCGCCGCCCGGGCCGCGCGGACGGCGTCCGACGCGCGGACGGCGTGCCTCGAGCTGGCCGACCGCGAGGTCCGCGAGGTCCTCGCCCTCGGCTGAGCGGGCCGGGCACGGGGGCGGGCGGCCACGGGGAGGGCCGCCCACCCGGCCCGCGTGTGGCGTCACCCGTCCGCGCGTCGAACCGCCACCACCCGGGACGTAGGCTGCGGCTCATGTCGACAACCGCGCCGCCCGAGGGCGCCCTCGAGGGCGAGCTGGACGTCTCCGCCGTCGTGCCCGGGGCCGTGTGCCACCGCGGCGTGACGTTCGCCGCCTGGCAGGGCTACCGGCGGCTGTGCATGGACGTCTACGTCCCGGTGCGACGCACGCCCCCCGTGCCGTGCGTCCTGTGGATCCACGGCGGCGCGTGGTGGGAGGGCGACCGGCGCGAGACGCCGAGCACCTGGCCGCCGGACCTGTTCTTCCGCCTCCTCGTGGACGCGGGGCTGGCCGTGGCCACGATCGACTACCGCTTCTCGGGCGAGGCCCGGTGGCCGGCCCAGGGCGACGACGTCGCCGAGGCGCTGCACTTCCTGCGCGCCCGGGCCGACGCGCTGCGCATCGACCCCGATCGGATCGGCGTGGCGGGGGAGAGCGCGGGCGGTCACCTCGCGGCCATGGCCGCGCTCACGGGCACCGGCCCGACGGCGGTGCAGGCCGCCGCGGTCCTCTACGGCGTCACGGACCTGCGGGACTTCGACGGCGTGGAGCAGGTCACGCCGGAGGAGCGGCGGCTGACGCCGGAGGCGCTCCTCATGGGCGCCCTGCCCGACGAGGCGCCCGCCGCGTGGGACCAGGCGTCGCCGCTCACGCACGCGCGTGCCGACGCGCCGCCCATGCTGCTGATCAGCGGCGACGCCGACTCGGTCGTCCCCGTGCGGCAGACGGTGCGGATGCACGAGGCGCTGGTCGCCGCGGGCGCCCCCGACGTTGTGCTCGACCTCGTGCCGGGCGCCGACCACTGCTTCGGCGCCGTCGACCCGGAGCCGCCCCTGCGGCGGATCGTCGAGTTCCTGGCCGACCGCCTCGGCTGAGGCCGCAGACGGAAGGACCGGAGGGCTCGCGTGGCGACGCGAACCCTCCGGTCCTCTCTCGTGCGGGGCGGCTCAGCCGCGCGCGGCGTGCGCGAGCTCGACCGCCTCGCGGGCGATCTCCAGCTCCTCGTTCGTCGGCACGACCCACACCTTGATCGGGGAGTCGTCGGTCGAGATCAGGGTCTCGGCCTTCTTGCGGCCCTCGTTGCGGGCCGGGTCGACGACGATGCCCATGTGCTCCAGGCCCTGGAGCGTCTGCAGGCGCACGATGTCGTCGTTCTCGCCCACGCCCGCGGTGAACGCGATGACGTCCACCCCGCCGAGGATCGCGTAGTACGCGCCGATGTACTTCTTCAGGCGGTGGCAGTAGACGTCGAGCGCGATCTTGGCGTCCGCGTCGCCGGCCGCGACCTTGTCGTGCACGTCGCGCAGGTCGGACGAGCCGGTGAGCCCGAGCATGCCCGAGCGGCGGTTGAGCAGGTTGTCGAGCTCGTCGACGCTCATGCCGGCCACGCGGCCCAGGTGGAAGGTGACGGCCGGGTCGATGTCACCCGACCGCGTGCCCATGACCAGGCCCTCGAGCGGGGTCAGGCCCATCGACGTCTCGACGGACCTGCCGCCGCTGACCGCGGTGATCGAGGCGCCGTTGCCCAGGTGGGCGACGATGACCTTGGCCTCGGCCGGGTCCTTGCCGGCGAGCTCCGCGGCGCGCTGGGAGACGTACTTGTGCGACGTGCCGTGCGCGCCGTAGCGGCGGATCGCGTACTGCTTGGCCAGGTCGCGGTCGATCGCGTAAGTGTACGCGGCCTCGGGAAGCGTCGTGTGGAACGACGTGTCGAAGACGACGACGTGCGGGACGTCCGGGAACGCGTGCCGCGCGGCCCGGATGCCGGCCAGGTGGGCCGGGTTGTGCAGCGGCGCGAGGGTGCAGAGGTCCTCGATGTCGGCCTCGACCTTCTCGTCGACGATGGCGGGACCGGGGAACCGGTCGCCGCCCTGGACGACGCGGTGCCCGACGGCGACGAGGTGCCAGGTGTCGCGGGTCGGGCCGTGCTCGTCGAAGTTGCGCAGCAGCATCGCGACGCCGGCCTCGTGGTCGGGCAGCGGTGCCTCGAAGGTGGTCTTGCCGTCGGGGCCCTCGTGCCGGATGGCCCCGACCTCCTGCCCGATGCGCTCGAGCAGGCCGACGGCGAGCGCCTCGCCGGTCTCGACGTCGATCAGCTGGTACTTGATCGACGACGATCCGGCGTTGACGACCAGGACGTGCTCGCTCACTTGCTCTCCTTCGTGGGGTTCATCGCCTGCGCCTGGATGGCGGTGATGGCGACGGTGTTGACGATGTCCTGCACCAGCGCGCCGCGTGACAGGTCGTTCACGGGCTTGCGCAGCCCCTGCAGCACGGGGCCGACGGCGACCGCCCCGGCCGACCGCTGCACGGCCTTGTAGGTGTTGTTGCCGGTGTTGAGGTCGGGGAAGACGAAGACCGTCGCGCGCCCGGCGACCGCCGAGTCCGGCATCTTCGTCTTGGCGACCGACGCGTCCACCGCGGCGTCGTACTGGATGGGGCCCTCGACGTCGAGGTCGGGGCGGCGCTCCCGGACGAGCGCCGTCGCGGCGCGGACCTTGTCGACGTCGGCGCCCGTGCCGGACTCGCCGGTCGAGTACGACAGCATCGCGACGCGCGGCTCGATGCCGAACTGCTGGGCCGTCTCGGCCGAGGAGATCGCGATGTCCGCGAGCTGCTCGGCGGTCGGGTCGGGGTTGACGGCGCAGTCGCCGTAGACGAGCACGCGGTCCTCGAGGCACATGAGGAAGACGCTCGAGACGATCGAGACGTCGGGGGTGGTCTTGATGATCTCGAAGGCGGGCCGGATGGTGTGCGCCGTCGTGTGGATCGCACCGGACACCATGCCGTCGGCGATCCCGTCCTGGACCATCATCGTGCCGAAGTACGAGACCGAGCCGACGATCTCGCGGGCCCGCTCGACCGTCATGCCCTTGTGCTTGCGCAGCTCGGCGTACTCGGCCGCGAAGCGCTCGAAGAGCTCGCCCTCCTTCGGGTCGAGCACCTTCGCGGCGGCGATGTCGAGGCCCAGCTCCGTGGCGCGCGCCCGGATGCCCGCCTCGTTGCCGAGGATGGTGAGGTCCGCGACGTCGCGCTGGAGCAGCGTCGAGGCCGCCCGCAGGATCCGGTCGTCGCTGCCCTCCGGGAGCACGATGTGCTTGCGGTCCGCCCGCGCTCGGGCGAGCAGCTCGTACTCGAACATCAGGGGCGTGACGACGGACGTCCGCGAGACGTCGAGGTGGCGCAGCACCTCGGGACCGTCCACGTGCCGCTCGAACAGCGCCAGCGCCGTGTCGACCTTCCGCTGGGAGTCCGACGAGAGCCGGCCCCGGACCGCCGCGGCACGGTGCGTCGTGCGGAACGTGCCGAGCTCGGTCTCGATGATGGGCAGCCGCTGCCCGAGCCCGCTGACCAGGCGCGTGATGACCTCCGGCGGCTCGAAACCGCCGTTGAGCACGATGCCCGCGAGCGACGGGAACCCGTCCGCCGCGTGCGCGGACACGAGCCCCAGCAGGATGTCGCCGCGGTCGCCCGGGGTGATGACGACGGCGCCGTCGGTGAGCCGCTCCATGAGGTGCTCGAGCGACATCGCGCCGACGAGCAGGTCGAGCGCCTCGCGCGACAGCAGCGCCTCGTCGCCCGCCACGAGCCGGCCCTCCACGGCCTCCATGACCGCGCGCACGGTCGGCGCGGCGAGGAGCTGGTCCTCGGGCACGGCCCAGGCCGGCAGCGACGTGGCCGCCAGGGCCTCCTTGACCTCCGTCACCTGGTCCGGCTCGCACCGGTTGGCGACGACGGCGAGCACCTCGGCGTGCTGCGCGCGCAGCTCCGCGAGGCTCACCTCGGCGGCCTGCCGGATGGCGTCCGGCCGGCGGCCGGTGCCCCTGACGACCAGGAGCACCGGCGCACCGAGGTTGGCCGCGATGCGGGCGTTGTAGGCGAGCTCGGTGGGCCCCGCGACGTCCGTGTAGTCGGTGCCCACGACGACGACGGCGTCGCACTCGCGCGCCATGTCGTGGTACCGCGTGACGATGCGGGCGAGCGCCGCCTCCGGGTCCGCGTGCACGTCCTCGTACGTCACCCCGACGCACTGGTCGTAGCTGAGGTCGACGCCGTCGTGCGCGAGGAGGACCTCGAGCACGTAGTCGCGCTGGTCCGAGGACCGGGCGACCGGGCGGAAGACCCCCACCCGCCGCACCGTGCGGCTGAGCAGGTCGACCATGCCGAGCGCGATCGTGGACTTACCGGTGTCGCCCTCGGAGGAGGTGATGTACAGGCTGCGTGCCATGGCTCCTACTACTCGTTGTCGCCCCCGGTGGCGGCGGTGGCCGACACCCGGTCCTGCTGCGGGCCGCCCTCGGCGGTCCCGGTCTCGCCCGCGTCGGGCCACACCCAGTCGCGGACCTCGGGGATGTCCTCGCCGTGGTCGCGCGTGTAGGCCCGGGCCCGCAGCCGCGCGTCGACCATCTCCTGGCGCAGGTTCGCCTGGCCCGACCGCATCCAGTGGACGTGGTCGATGACGTCGATGACGAGCTTGTAGCGGTCGATGTCGTTGAGCATCGCCATGTCGAAGGGCGTGGTCGTGGTGCCCTCCTCCTTGTAGCCGCGCACGTGCAGGTTGTCGTGCCCGTTGCGGCGGTAGGTGAGGCGGTGGATCAGCCACGGGTAGCCGTGGTAGGCGAAGACGATCGGCCGGTCGGCGGTGAAGAGGTTGTCGAACTCGCGGTCGGACAGCCCGTGCGGGTGCTCCCGCGCGTCCTGCAGCCGCATGAGGTCGACGACGTTGACCACGCGGACCTTGAGCACCGGCACCCGCTCGCGCAGGATGTGCGCCGCCGCCAGCACCTCGAGCGTCGGCACGTCGCCGGCGCACGCCAGCACGACGTCGGGCTGCTGGCCCTCGACCTCGGTGCCGGCCCAGTCCCAGATGCCGACGCCGCGCGTGCAGTGCGCGATCGCCTGCTCCATGGTCAGGAAGTTCGGCGCCGGCTGCTTGCCGCTGACCACGACGTTGACGTAGTCGCGGCTGCGCAGGCAGTGGTCGTAGGTCGACAGCAGGGTGTTCGCGTCCGGCGGCAGGTACACCCGGACGATCTCGGCCTTCTTGTTGACCACGTGGTCGATGAAGCCGGGGTCCTGGTGGCTGAAGCCGTTGTGGTCCTGGCGCCACACGTGCGAGGACAGCAGGTAGTTCAGCGACGCGATCGGCCGGCGCCACGGGATGTCCGCGGTGACCTTCAGCCACTTGGCGTGCTGGTTCACCATCGAGTCGACGATGTGGATGAACGCCTCGTAGCAGTTGAACAGGCCGTGCCGGCCGGTGAGGAGGTAGCCCTCGAGCCAGCCCTGCATCTGGTGCTCGGACAGCATCTCGAGCACGCGACCCGCGCGGGCCATGTGCTCGTCGACCTCGGGGCCCTCGAACTCGGCGTTCCACTGCTTGTCGGTCGCGTCGAACACGGCCTGCAGGCGGTTGGACGCCGTCTCGTCCGGGCCGAAGATCCGGAAGTTGTCCGGGTTCAGCCGGATGACGTCGGCCAGCCACTGGCCGAGGATGCGCGGCGCCTCGGAGATCGAGCCGCCCGGGCGCGGGACGTCGACGGCGTACTCGCGGAAGTCCGGCAGGCGCAGGTCCTTGAGCAGCAGGCCGCCGTTGGCGTGCGGGTTGTCGCTCATCCGCAGGTGGCCGGCGGGGGCCAGGTCGCGGATGTCGGCGGAGACCCGGCCGTCGGCGTCGAACAGGTCCTCGGGGCCGTAGCTCTCGAGCCACTCGCGCAGCACCTGCAGGTGCTCGGGGGTGTCCCGCGCGCTCGCGAGCGGCACCTGGTGCGCCCGCCACGAGCCGGTGGTCTTCTTGCCGTCGATGTAGTCCGGCCCGGTCCAGCCCTTGGGAGTGCGGAAGACGATCATCGGCCACATCGGGCGGGTCTCGTCGCCGCGGGCGGCGCGGTCCTTGATCTCGGCGATCTCGTTGAGCACCTCGTCGAGCACCAGCGCGAAGCGGCGGTGGATGGACACCGCGTCCTCGTCGTCGAACCCGGCCGTGAACAGGTGCGGCTTGTGGCCGTAGCCGACCATGAGCGAGCTGAGCTCGTCCTCGTCGATGCGCGCGAGCACCGTGGGGTTGGCGATCTTGTACCCGTTGAGGTGCAGGATCGGCAGCACGACCCCGTCCTTGACCGGGTTGACGAACTTGTTGGAGTGCCAGCTGGTGGCGAGCGGGCCGGTCTCGGCCTCGCCGTCGCCGACGACCGCGGCGACCAGCAGGTCGGGGTTGTCGAACGCGGCGCCGTACGCGTGCGAGAGCGCGTAGCCCAGCTCGCCGCCCTCGTGGATGGAGCCGGGGGTCTCGGGTGCGACGTGGCTCGGGATGCCGCCCGGGAAGGAGAACTGCCGGAACAGCCGGCGCAGGCCCTCGGCGTCCTGCGTGATGTCGGAGTAGACCTCGGAGTAGGTGCCGTCGAGGTACGCCGCTGCGACGAGGCCCGGGCCGCCGTGGCCCGGGCCGGTGATGTAGATGGTGGACTGCTCGCGCTCGGCGATCGCCCGGTTGAGGTGGGCGTACAGGAACGTCAGGCCGGGCGTCGTGCCCCAGTGCCCCAGGAGGCGCGGCTTCACGTGGTCACGGTGCAGCGGCTCGGACATCAGGGGGTTGTCGAGCAGGTAGATCTGGCCGACCGAGAGGTAGTTGGCGGCGCGCCACCACTTGTCCACCCGCTCGAGCGTCTCGGCGTCCAGTGGCGTCACCTCGCGGCTGCGCCAGCCGGCGGTGCTGTCCACGACTGAGGTCATCGGGCTCTCCTCACAGGGCTGCCGGCGGCCGGGGCGATCCCGGTCCGCTCCTTAGGTTGCCGTGCGTGTCGGCGAGGACAGGGGACGTTCGGCCCCGACGACGGCGACGGCATGTGGCCATCTCGCCAGCGGTCGCTCCGCACACCGCCATCGCATCACATCGAGGCCCTGCGGCGCACCATCGCCCACCCCCTCATCGCGGGTGACGTCGGGGACTCCCGGCGCAGGTACCGTGGCTGTCGTGATCGAGGACCGGCCCCCCTACGGGCGGACCGCGCGCTCGCCGCGGATGCTCGGCATCCTCCTCGTGCTCCTGGCGATCGCCGCGGTGTGCGCCCGGCTCGGGGCCTGGCAGCTCGACCGGGCGCAGGAGTCCGCCCGCCAGGCCGAGGCCGCTCAGGCCGCGGGGGCCGCCGACGCCGTCGCGCTGGCGGACGTGCTGGCCCCGCAGGCGACGTTCACGGGCGTGGCCGACCGGCGGCTGGTCGTCGCGCAGGGGCGGTTCGGCGACGACGAGGTCCTCGTCCCCGACCGCCCGCGCGAGGGCACCGAGGGCCTGCTCGTCGTGACGCCCTTCGTCGTGGCCGACACCGGGGCGACGCTCGCCGTCGTCCGGGGCTGGGTGGCGGACGCGGGCGACGCCGCGGCCTTCCCGGCGCCCGACGGCGACGCGACGGTCACCGGCGTCCTCCAGGTGGGTGAGGCCGCCCACGACGACGTCGACCTGCCGGCGGGCCAGGTGGCCGCCGTGAGCCCGGCGGCGCTCGTCAACCGCTGGGGCGGGCCGGTCTACACCGGCTACCTCGTCCTCACCCACGTCGAGCCGGGGCAGGGCGACCTCCTCGCGGCGCCGTTGCCGGAACCGCCGTCGGGCGCGTGGGACCTGCAGAACCTCGCCTACGCGGCGCAGTGGTGGCTGTTCGGGGGGTTCGCGATCGCGCTGTGGGTGCGGCTCGTGCGCGACGAGGCCCGCCGGGCCGTCGAGGGCGACGACCTGGCCGACGTCACTCCGGCTGGCGACGCGGGGGAGTCCGGCGCAACGCCTTGACCTCCCGGCGGTGCTGCTCCGCCGCGACGCGCCGGGCCCGCGAGGCGCGGCTCGCGCGCGTCGGGCGG
>JAEZZV010000150.1 GCA_023418375.1 Actinomycetes bacterium
CCTCAGCGCAGGGTCAGCTGGCGCGCGACGAGGCCCGCGCGGGCCCGCCGGGCCGTCGCGTCGAGCGGCTCGTCGACGGCGAGGGCACCCTCCAGGCGCTCGTCGAGCGCGGCCATGAGCTCCTCGATCCGCTCGTCGTCCAGGCCGGCCTCGAGCTCCCACACCGGGACCACGAGCCCGCACGAGCGGAAGGCGCCGAGGAAGCGGCCCTGCGCGCCGCCGTCGCCCAGGCCGGACTCCCGGCGGGCGTGCAGGCGCGCGAGGGCGTCCATGAACGTCTCCTCGTCGTGGGGCTGCGCCCAGCGCACGTACTCGCGACCGCTCATCTTCGTCCAGTAGGCGTGCTCGACCGAGGTCAGGCGACGCGTGGGGACCATGTCGAGCGCGTCGGCCGTCGCGGCGGCGTCGGCCTCGAGGTCGCTGCCCTCCAGGCCCCAGAAGTCGAAGGCGTCGTGCACCGTGACGGTGAAGGGGACGGACAGGTCGAGCACGTCCTGCAGCCGCGGCCCGTCGGCGTCCTCGGGGAGGGTGGCGCTCCGGATGGCCGTGCCCGGCTCGAGCGCGAGCGCACGCAGCAACAGGTCGGCGAGGTCCCGCGAGGCGTCCCCCGAGCCGGCGTTCTGCTGGAGCGCGAGGAGGATCACGCCGTCGGCGCGGTGGATCGCGGGCCAGGCACCCGGCAGCAGGGTGACGACCATGACGTCCTTGGCGCCGTGGGCCTTGGCGGTCCGCGCGGTCGCCGACGCGGCCGGGACCACCTCGCGCATCGCCACCCAGTCGGGCTCCCCGGGCAGACCCTCGAACGGACGCAGCACGAACTCGCTCCTCGCCATGGGCAGCGAGGGTACCGGTCCCCCCGGCCCGGGCCCCACCCGGGGCGCCGGTCCGCCCGACCGGAAGCCGTGGAGTCCCGCCGCGCTCGGTGCGAGGATCGGGGCATGCACCCGCGCGCTGGAACCGTCGCCCTGCCCGAGGACCTCGTCGACACAGGCGCGCTCGTCGCGGCCTACTACGACCGGACGCCCGACCCCGACGACCCCGGCCAGCAGGTCGTCTTCGGCACGTCCGGCCACCGCGGCTCGAGCCTGGACACCGCCTTCAACGAGGCGCACATCGTCGCGACCACCGCCGCCATCGTCGAGTACCGGCGCGCCCAGGGCACCGACGGGCCGCTCTTCCTCGGCCGGGACACGCACGCGCTGTCGGAGCCCGCGTGGCGGACCGCGCTCGAGGTGCTCGCCGCGGCCGGCGTCGAGGTCCGGGTCGACGCGCGGGACGCGTACACCCCGACCCCCGCCGTCTCGCACGCGATCCTGCTGCACAACGGCGCGACGACGGCCGAGGGCGTGCGGACGACGACGTCGGGCGGGGGCTCCGGGCTGGCCGACGGCATCGTCGTGACGCCGTCGCACAACCCGCCCCGCGACGGCGGCTTCAAGTACAACCCGCCGCACGGCGGCCCCGCGGACTCCGACGCGACCGGCTGGATCGCCCGCCGCGCGAACGAGATCCTGCGGCAGGGCATCGGGCAGGTGCGGCGCGTGAGCGTCGAGGCGGCCCTGGCGGCGCCGACGACGCACAAGCACGACTTCCTGTCCGCGTATGTGGACGACCTGCCGTCCGTGCTGGACGTCGACCTCATCCGGGCCTCGGGCGTGCGGATCGGGGCCGACCCGCTGGGCGGCGCGGCCGTCGACTACTGGGGCGCCATCGGCGAGCGGTACGGCCTGGACCTGACGGTGGTGAACCCGACGGTCGACCCGCGCTGGGCGTTCATGACGCTCGACTGGGACGGCAAGATCCGGATGGACTGCTCGTCGCCGTCGGCGATGGCGTCCCTGGTCCGGGCCATGGCGGCGACCGACGGCGGGAGCGCGCCGTTCGACGTCGCGACCGGCAACGACGCGGACTCCGACCGGCACGGCATCGTCACCCCGGACGCCGGGCTGATGAACCCGAACCACTACCTCGCGGTCGCGATCGACTACCTCTACGGCGGGGCACGGCCGGGCTGGCCCGCCGGGACGGCCATCGGGAAGACGCTCGTGTCGTCCTCGCTCATCGACCGGGTGGCCGCGGACCAGGGACGCCGGCTGCTCGAGGTGCCGGTGGGCTTCAAGTGGTTCGTGCCGGGGCTGCTCGACGGGTCGGTCGGGTTCGGCGGCGAGGAGTCCGCGGGCGCGTCGTTCCTGCGCGCCGACGGCACGGTCTGGACCACCGACAAGGACGGCATCCTGCTCGCGCTGCTCGCCTCGGAGATCATCGCCCGCACCGGGCGGTCGCCGTCGCAGCTGCACGCCGGGCTCGTGGAGCGGCACGGGCAGTCCTGGTACGCGCGCGTCGACGCACCGGCGACCCGCGAGCAGAAGGCCGCGCTCGCGCGCCTGACGCCGGACCGGGTCACCGCCGACACCCTTGCGGGCGAGGCGATCACGGCGCGGCTGACCGCGGCGCCGGGCAACGACGCGCCCATCGGCGGCCTCAAGGTGGTGACCGCGAACGCGTGGTTCGCCGCGCGCCCGTCGGGCACCGAGGACGTCTACAAGATCTACGCCGAGTCGTTCGTCTCGCCGGAGCACCTGGCGGAGGTCCAGTCCGCGGCCCGCGAGGTGGTCTCGGCCGCCCTGGCGTAGCGCCCCGGGCCCGCATATCCCGTTCTCGGGTGTCGGCCCGAGGGTCGAGAATGGAGCACATGCTCCGGCCCTACCGCGAGGTTCTCGCGCGCCCGGGCGCCCTGGCCTTCTCGTCCGCGGGCGTCCTGGCCCGCCTGCCCATGTCCATGGTCGGCATCGCGATCGTGCTCGCGGTGCCCGAGGTCTACGGCTCCTACGCGCTCGCCGGCCAGATCACCGCCGTGTACGTCATCGTGCACGCCGTGGCCGCGCCGCTGCTCGCGCACCTGGTCGACAGGTACGGCCAGGCGCGGATCATGACGCCCGCGCTGCGCGTCGCCGGCGTCGGGATCGCCGGCGTCATCGCGGCCATCGCGCTCGAGGCGCACCCGGCGTGGATCTTCGCGTCGGCGATCGTGGCCGGCGCGAGCATCGGCTCGGTCGGCGCCCTGGTCCGCGCGCGCTGGACGTACGTGCTGCGCGACCCGGCCGAGATCCACACGGCCTACTCCCTCGAGTCGGCACTGGACGAGTTCGTGTTCATCGTCGGCCCGGTGGTCGCGACGGTGCTCTCGACGAGCGTGGCCCCCACCGCGGGCCTCTGGCTGCCCGCCGCGGCCGTGCTCGTCGGCGGCTGGCTGCTGCTGTCGCAGCGGGTCACCGAGCCGCCGGTCGTGCGCCGCGCCCCGGGCGCACCGGGCGGCAGCATCCTCCGCTCGGGCGGCATGGTCGTGCTCACCCTGGTCTTCGCGGCGGTCGGCTCGATCTTCGGGGCGACCGACGTCGCGACCGTCGCCTTCGCGGAGGAGCAGGGCAGCAAGTCGGCCGCGGGCGCCGTCCTCGCGGTGTTCGCGTGCGGCTCGATGCTGTCCGGGCTCGGCTACGGCCTGAAGCACTGGACCAGCCCGCTGTGGCGCCGCTTCGCCCTGGGCGTGGTCGCGCTCGCCGCGGGCGTCTCGCTGTTCTTCGTCGTGACCAGCCTGCCGATGCTCGCGGCGGTCATGTTCGTGACCGGCTTCACCATCGCGCCGACCATCATCAACGGCAACGGCCTGGTCACCTCGTTCGTCCGGCACGACCAGCTGACGACCGGCCTCGCGTGGGTCGGCACGGCGTTGGGCGTGGGCGTGTCCATCGGCTCGGCGGCGGCGGGAGCGGCCGTCGACGGCAACGGCGCGCACGGCGGGTTCCTCGTCGTGGCGGCGTCGGCGGCGTTCGCCGTGCTCGCGACGCTCGTCGCGCTCCCCACGCTGCGGGCGGGGCACGTCGAGGTCGTGCCCGTGGCCGTGCCCCAGGCGCCACCCGCGCCCGCGCCCGAGCCCGAGGCCGTCGGTCAGGCGACCGTCGTCCCGAACAGCGCGCCCAGGCCGTAGGTCACCGCAGCCGCGCCGTAGCCGATCGCGAGCTGACGCAGCGCCCGGCGCACGGGCGGGCCGCCGCTGATGAGCCCGACGAACGCGCCCGTGATCATCAGCGCGAGGCCGACGGCGGCCAGCGCGACGACGAGCGCCGTCGTTCCCCCGAGGCCGAACACGTACGGCAGCACGGGGATCACGGCGCCCATGGCGAAGAAGCAGAACGACGACGACGCCGCACCCCACGCGGTCCCGACCGCCTCGTGCGGGTCGACGTCGGGGTCGGTCTCCGCGTGGAACCGACGGGTCGCGGTGCCGAGGAGGATCTCCTGCATGAGCTGGTCGGCGTGCTCCCGCGCCTCCTCCGCGCCCATCCCCCGGGCGCGGTAGACGAGCGCGAGCTCGTTCGCGTCGACGTCGAGGTGCGGCAGCGCGTCGGCCGCGTCCGGGCTCGGGGTGGACGCCGCGAGCAGCTCGCGCTGCGAGCGCACGGAGATGAACTCGCCGGCACCCATCGAGAGCGCTCCGGCGAGGAGGCCGGCCAGGCCGGTGAGGAGGACGACGCCCCGCTCGGTGCCGGCCGCCGCGACGCCCATGATCAGGGCGACGTTCGAGACCAGGCCGTCGTTGGCGCCGAACACCGCGGCGCGGAAGCTGCCCGCGAGGCGGTTGCGGCCACGCGTCGCGAGCGCCCGCACCACCTCGGCGTGGATGCGCTCGTCGGCGGCCATCGTCGGGGTCGCGTCGGTGTCCGCCTCGTACGTCGCGCGGACCTCGGCGCGCTGGGCGAGCGCGAGCACGAACACCGACCCGAACCGGCGCGCGAGCAGCGCGAGGACCCGGAAGCGGAACCCGGGCCGGGACATCCGACCGGCTCGGTCGCCGAGCAGGGCCTGCCAGTGCGCGGCGTGCCGGCCCTCGGCGTCGGCGAGGGCGAGCAGGATCTCGCGCTCCTCACCCTCCTTGCGGCGGGCGAGGTCGCGGTAGACACCTGCCTCGGCCAGCTCGTCGGCGAGGTAGCGCCGCCAGCGGCGCAGGTCGGCGGGGGTGGGTGCGGAAGCCGTGCTCGTCACCGCACTAGCGTGCCACCGGGGCGACCGCCGCAGGCGGGACCGGAAGCCGCAGCGCCGCCAGGAGGTCGAGCGTCGCGGGGTGGGTGTTGAACGTGTACAGGTGCACGCCCGGCGCACCCACCGCGAGCACCGCGTCGACCAGCTCCACGCCGAACCCGCGGCCGGTCGCGACGCGCGCGTCGTCGTCGGCGCAGGCGTCGAGGGCCGCCAGGACCGACGGCGGCACCGGGACCCCGCTGAGCTCCTCGAGGCGCCGCAGCCGCGCCGGCTCCGCGAGCGGCACGACGCCGGGGACCAGCGGGATCAGCACCCCGGCCGCGCGGGCCGCGGCCACGTAGCTCGCGTAGGCGTCCGCCGCGTAGAAGACCTGCGTGATGGCGTAGTCCGCGCCGGC
>JAEZZV010000238.1 GCA_023418375.1 Actinomycetes bacterium
GGCCGTCGGGTCCGCCCTCCGGCGCCCTGGGGCCCGCTGCGCGAGCGCGCGCTGACCCGCCGGTGGCGCGCAGACCGCGGCCGCCAGGCCCAGCGGCACCTGGACCGTCAGGAGCGGGTCGACACCTCGGCGGCGCGCGACCCGGTGATGCGGTACACGTCGAAGACGCCGTCCACCTTGCGCACGGCCGCGAGGACGGAGTTCAGGTGCGCCGGGTCGGCCATCTCGAAGATGAACCGCGACATCGCGACGCGGTCCCGGCTCGTCGACACCGTGGCCGACAGGATGTTGACGTGGTGGTCCGACAGGACCCGGGTGACGTCCGAGAGCAGGCGGGACCGGTCGAGCGCCTCGACCTGGATCTGCACGAGGAACAGCGTGTTCGGGCCGACGTCCCACTCGACGTCGACCAGGCGCTCGGGCTGAGCGCGCAGCCCTTCGACGTTGCCGCAGTCGGTCCGGTGCACGCTCACCCCGGCGCCACGCGTGATGAAGCCGACGATGTCGTCGCCGGGCACCGGCGTGCAGCACTTGGCGAGCTTGACCCACACGTCCGTGACGCCCTTGACGACGACGCCCGCGTCGCCGGTGTGCACCCGTGGCTGCCGACCCGGGCGCGCGGTCTCGGCGACGTCCTCCTCGGTCCCCTGCTCGCCGCCCATGGACTGGACGAGGCGGTGCACGACCGTCGCCGCCGACGCCTGGCCCTCGCCGATCGCCGCGTACAGCGACGAGACGTCGGCGAACCGCATCTCGTTGGCGAGCGTGACCATCGCCTCGTGGGTGAGCAGGCGCTGGATCGGCAGGTTCTGCTTGCGCATGGCCTTCGCGATGGCCACCTTGCCGTGCTCGATCGCCTCCTCGCGGCGCTCCTTGGAGAACCACTGCCGGATCTTGTTGCGGGCGCGCGGGCTCTTGACGAAGGTCATCCAGTCCCGACTGGGGCCGGCGGCCTCGGACTTCGACGTCAGCACCTCGACGACGTCGCCGTTCTCGAGCGGCGAGTCGAGCGGAACGAGGCGCCCGTTGACGCGGGCGCCCATGGTCCGGTGGCCGACCTCGGTGTGCACCGCGTAGGCGAAGTCCACAGGCGTCGACCCCGCCGGGAGCGCCATCACGTCGCCCTTGGGCGTGAAGACGAAGACCTCCTGCCCGCGGATCTCGAAGCGCAGCGAGTCGAGGAACTCGGTCGGGTCCGCGGTCTCCTGCTGCCAGTCGATGAGCTGCCGGAGCCAGGCCATCTCCCCGGCACCCTCGGCGGTGCCGTTCTTGGTGTTCTCCTTGTACTTCCAGTGCGCCGCGACGCCGTACTCGGCTCGCCGGTGCATGTCGTGCGTGCGGATCTGGATCTCGACAGGCTTGCCGCCGGGCCCGATGACCGTCGTGTGCAACGACTGGTACATGTTGAACTTGGGCATCGCGATGTAGTCCTTGAACCGGCCCGGGACCGGGTTCCATCGCGCGTGCAGGGCGCCGAGCGCCGCGTAGCAGTCGCGGACAGTGTCGACGAGCACCCGGACGCCCACGAGGTCGTAGATGTCGGCGAAGTCGCGGCCGCGCACGATCATCTTCTGGTAGATCGAGTAGTAGTGCTTCGGGCGTCCGGTGACGGTGGCCTTCACCTTCGCGCCGCGCAGGTCCTCGATGACGCGCTGGCGCACCACCGACAGGTACTCGTCACGGGCCGGCGCGCGCTCCGCGACGAGGTGCACGATCTCCTCGTAGACCTTCGGGTACAGCGTCGCGAAGGCGAGGTCCTCGAGCTCCCACTTGATCGTGTTCATGCCGAGCCGGTGCGCGAGCGGCGCGTAGATCTCCAGCGTCTCCCGGGCCTTGCGACGCGCGGACTCCTGCGGCACGAACCGCCAGGTGCGCGCGTTGTGCAGCCTGTCGGCGAGCTTGATCACGAGGACACGGATGTCGCGCGACATCGCGACGACCATCTTGCGGACGGTCTCCGCCTGCGCCGCGTCGCCGTAGGACACGCGGTCGAGCTTGGTGACGCCGTCCACGAGGCCCGCGATCTCCTCGCCGAACTCCTCGCGGAGCTTGTCGAGCGAGTACTCGGTGTCCTCGACCGTGTCGTGCAGCAGCGCCGCCGCGAGCGTCGGGATCGTCATCCCCAGGTCGGCGAGGATCGTGGCGACCGCCACGGGGTGGGTGATGTACGGGTCACCGCTCTTGCGCGTCTGTCCGCGGTGGGCATCCTCCGCCGTTGCGTACGCCCGCTCCAGCAGGCTCACGTCTGCACGCGGCTGGCTGGTCCGGACGGCCACCAGGAGCGGTTCGAGCACCGGTGACGCGGACGACGGACGCGTACCGAACCGGACCAGGCGGGAGCGGACCCGGCTCGAGGCGGGCGAGGGCACCGGCGGAGCCTCGTTGCCCGGGGCGCGCGGGGCCGGCATGGCCATCACCGCCGGTGGGGCTTCGCCGGCACCCCCCGGGAGGTCCGCGCCGGGCGCGGCAGTGGGACGCTCCGGCGTCGTCGGCTCAGCCATCGTCCCTCCTCCCGCGGCCTTCGGATCGAGGCTCCGAGTCTACTGTCGGGACAACGGCCGCCACCGCCGCGGTATGCCCGCACCCGGTCCGCACGGGCGCCGCGTCCCGCGCGGGCGTCAGTACGTGAGGAGGACGTCGATCGGACGGCCCGGGAGGCGGTCCCGGCCGTGCAGGAACGTCAGCTCCATGAGGAACGACAGCCCGACGACCACGCCGCCCGCCTTCTCCAGCAGGGCAACCGTCGCGGCGGCCGTGCCGCCCGTCGCGAGCACGTCGTCGACGATCAGCACGCGGGAGCCAGCCTTGATCGTGTCGGGGTGGACCTCGAGGACGGCGCTGCCGTACTCGAGCTCGTAGGCACCCGCGAGGGTCTCCCTCGGCAGCTTGCCGGCCTTGCGGACCGGGATGAACCCCGCGCCCAGGGCAACGGCGACCGGCGCGCCCAGGATGAACCCCCGGGCCTCCATGCCGACGACCAGGTCGATCGGCCCGGGCGCACGCTCCGCCAGGTCGTCGACGACGTCCTTGAGCGCCGGTCCGTCCGCGAGCAGCGGCGTGATGTCCTTGAAGACCACGCCGGGCTCCGGGAAGTCGGGGACGTCCTGGACGAGCGCCGCGGTCCGGTCGATGACCCCCTGGCGGCCGCCGCTCACGACTTCCTCCCGGCCGGGCGGTTCGGGCTCTTGCGGCGCGGCTGCGCGCGGTTGCCCTGGTGCTCGCCCGGGACGAGGGCGCCGACGCGCACGCGAGCGGGCTCGTCGCCGGCCTCACCGGTGGCCGCGGCCGCGCGCGTCTTCGCGACGAGCGCGTTGTGCTCGCGGATCCGCGGCTCGCGCTCACGCAGCCACACCAGCAGCGGCGGCGCGAGGAAGACCGAGGAGTACGTCCCGACGACGATGCCGACGAAGAGCGCGAGCGCGATGTCGCGCAGCGTGCCCGCGCCGAGCAGGAACGCTCCGATGAACAGGATCGACGCCACGGGGAGCACAGCCACGACGGAGGTGTTGAGCGACCGCACGAGCGTCTGGTTCACCGCCAGGTTCGCCAGCTCGCCGAACGTGTACCGGCGCTGCTCGGTGACCTTGGCCACGTTCTCGCGGACCTTGTCGAACACCACCACCGTGTCGTAGAGCGAGTAGCCGAGGATCGTCAGGAAGCCGATCACCGTGGCCGGCGTGACCTCCCAGCCGATCGCCGCGTACACCCCGACGGTGATCGCCACGTCGTGCAGGAGCGCGACGATCCCGGACACCGCCATGCGCCAGTCCCGGAAGTACACCGTGAGGACGCCGGCCACGAGGAACAGGAAGATCACGAGACCGCGAAGGGCCTTGCTCGTCACGTCCTGGCCCCATGTCGCGCCGATGAAGGACGACCCAACCGTCGACGGGTCGACGTCGTAGGCCTCCGCCAGCAGGCCGGAGAGCTCGGTGGTCTCCTCGTCCGTGAGCTGCGAGGTCTGCACGCGGACGCTGTCGGAGCCGACGATGGAGACCCGCGGCGGGTCGGCGCCCTCGATCTGCGCCACGGCGTCGAGTGCGGGCTGCTCGGCCACGTCCGTGACGCCGGGGACCGTGAACTCGGACCCGCCCCGGAAGGCGATGCCGGCGTTGAGGCCGACCGTCGACAGCAGGACGACGGCCGCAAGGATCACGACCCCCGCGATGGCGAACCACCGGGACCTCGCACCGATGACGTCGTACGAGCGCTTGCCCGTGTAGAGGTCGTTACCCCACTGGGCCATCCTGCCGGGCATCAGGCGTCCTTCCCTTCGGCCTGGGCCTGCTCACCGGCTGCGGCGCGCTGGGCGGCCTTCCGCTCGGCGATGGTCATCCGCGCGCCGACGGCGACGACGGGCTCCGTCTCGACGTCGGAGGCGGCCTTCGGCTCGCGCACCTTCCCGCGGCCGACGTACCGGGACCGCGCGCCCAGCAGGCTCGGGTCGAGGCCGGAGAACCGGTGCCCCTCGGCGAAGAACCTGCGGCGCGAGAGCAGCAGCATCACCGGGTGCGTGAAGAGGAACACGATGATGAGGTCGATCACGGTGGTCAGGCCCAGCGTGAAGGCGAAGCCCCGGACACCGCCCACCGCCAGGAAGTAGAGCACGACGGCCGCGAGGAGGCTGACGGCGTCGGAGGCGAGGATCGTGCGCTTCGCGCGGCTCCAGCCGGCCTCGACGGCGGCGGCCAGCGGACGACCCTCGCGCAGCTCGTCCTTGATGCGTTCGAAGTACACGATGAACGAGTCGGCGGTGATGCCGATGGCCACGATGAGGCCGGCGACGCCGGGCAGGCTCAGGCGGTACCCCTGGACCCACGACAGCACGGTGATCGTCAGGAACGCGAGCGCGGCGGCGACCAGGAGCGACGCGATCGTCACGAACCCCAGCGCGCGGTACTGCCCGATCGAGTACAGGCCGACGAGGATCAGGCCGACCAGACCCGCCAGAAGACCGCGCTGGAGCTGCTCGTCACCGAGCGTCGCGGAGATCTGCTCCTCGCTGCGGACCTCGAAGGTCAGCGGCAGCGAGCCGAAGTTGAGCTGACGCGCCAGCGTGTTGGCCTGCGCCGTCGTGAACTGGCCCGAGATCTCGGCCCCCCCGTCCGGGATGATCGCCCGGACCGCGGGCGCCGAGATGACCAGGCCGTCGAGGACGATGGCGAACTGGTTGCGCGGGGACTCGAGGCCCGCGAGCCGCTCCGTCGTGTCGGCGAAGCGGCTGGTCCCCTCGGAGCCGAACTCGAGGTTGACCACGCGCTCGTTCGTGATGGCGCCCTGCGCCGTCACCCGCAGGGTCGAGCTCGCGCTCGAGACCATGTCACCGTCGATCTCGACGGGCCCGAGGGCGTACTTGGCCGTGCCGTCCACCGCGCAGGTGACGAACGCGGCGTCGGGGTCGCCGACCCGGCTGGCCCCACCGCGCAGGTTCGCGGGATCGGTGCAGTCGAGCTCGTTGAGCTGGGTCACCACGTCGTCGGTCAGCCAGGCCGGGTCGCTCGGGTCGGCCGGGGTCGTGCCCTCGACGGTGTCGCCGCTGCCGGCGTCGTCGCCCTCGTCGGCCGCGGTCTTGGAGACCTGGTCGGCCTCCCCCGCGCCTTCGTCGGTCGCGCCCTCGTCGGTCGCGCCGTCGTCGAGCGTCGCCTCGTCGCCCGCTGCGTCCTGCGCCGGGTCCGCCGGCTCGAGGGCCGCCGGGTCGACGGGCTGCGGGTTCGTGACGACGAGCACCGGCCGGAAGACGAGCTGGGCGGACTCCTTCACCAGCTCCAGCGTCTCCTCGCTCGGGGTCCCCGGGAGCGCCACGACGATGTTGCTACCGCCCTGGCTCGAGATCTCGGCCTCGGCCACGCCCGAGGCGTCGACGCGCTGCCGGATGATGTCGATCGCCTGGTTGATGGCGGAGTCCGTGACGTCCTCGCCCGTCGTCGACACCGGCTCGAGGATGACCTCGGTGCCACCCTCGAGGTCGAGGGCCAGCTGAGGGGTGTAGCTCGCGTCGGACCAGCGCTCACCTGCGACCAGGGCGGCCAGCAGGCCGATCATGAGCAGCGCCAGTGTCACCAGCGGGCGCGAGGGCCGTGCGCGGCGTGGGGTCGTAGCCAACGTCAGTCTTCTCTCGTGAGCGGTGCGCGTCGTCGCGCGTCAGCGCGTGGGCTTGTCGTCGCCGTCGCCGTCGTCGTCGGGCGTCAGGCTGGACGCGTCGTCCGGGACCTCGACATCCTCCCAGTCGTCAGCGGTCTCCTCGGAGGACTCGCCGTACTCGTCGACCGCCTCGTCCTCGGAGTACTCCTCGTCGGTGTACTCGTCCTCGGTGTACTCCTCGTCCTCGAGGTCCTCGTCGGAGTCCTCGGCGGCCTCGTCGGCGGGCGGCGTCACGACGGTGGCGATGGCGCGCTTCGCCCAACGCATCGTGACGCCGGGCGTCGTCTCGAGAACGACGACGTCGTCCTCGATCTCCACGACGGTGCCGTACAGGCCGCCGTGGGTCATCACGTCGGTACCGGGGGCGAGCGACTGCAGGAGAGCCGCCTGCTCCTTGCGCATCTTCCGCTGTGGCGCACCCATCACCCACAGGAGCCCGAGGAGCAGCAGAGGAAGCAGGAGAAACTCGAGTCCACCCATGTGGGTCTCACACGCCCTTCGATCGGTTGCCGCCGGGCAGTCTAGGCGACCTGCCCTCCCCCGCCCTAACGTCCCGCGCCCGACGTCGTCGCCGAGCCCGGCGGTCCGTTCCCCGGACGCCCGGCGGGCCTGCTCGCCCGGGGGCCTACGTCCCTGCCGTCACGCGTGTGCGCGTCACTCGAAGAGCGTCGCGGGGGCGGTGGGCGCCGCAAGACCGAGGTGCTCCCACGCCCGCGTCGTCGCCACGCGCCCGCGCGGCGTGCGCCCGATGAGACCCTCGCGCACGAGGAACGGCTCGGCCACCGTCTCGACCGTCTCGGGTTCCTCCCCGACCGCCACGGCGAGCGTCGTCAGCCCCACCGGACCGCCGCCGAACCGGACGCAGAGTGCCCGCAGCACCGCGCGGTCGAGCCGGTCGAGCCCCAGCTCGTCCACCTCGTAGACCTCGAGAGCCGCCCGCGCGGCCGCGAGGTCGCACGTCCCGTCCCCGCGCACCTGGGCCCAGTCCCGCACCCGGCGCAGCAGGCGGTTGGCGATCCGGGGGGTCCCACGCGACCTGCCCGCGATCTCGACCGCGGCGTCGTCCGCCAGGTCGAGGCCGAGGAGGCCGGCCGAGCGCCGCAGCACCTGCTCGAGCTCGGCGACGGAGTAGAAGTCGAGGTGCCCCGTGAACCCGAAGCGGTCGCGCAGCGGCGCCGGCAGGAGCCCCGCCCGCGTCGTGGCGCCCACGACGGTGAACGGGGGCAACGTGAGCCCGATGGCGTTCGCCCCGGCCCCCTTGCCGACGACGACGTCGACGCGGAAGTCCTCCATCGCGACGTACAGCAGCTCCTCGGCCGGTCGCGCGAGCCGGTGGATCTCGTCGACGAACAGCACCTCGCCCTCGTCGAGAGAGGACAGCACCGCCGCCAGGTCGCCCGCGTGCTGGATCGCCGGGCCGGAGGTGACCCGGACGGACGTCCCGAGCTCCGCGGCGATGATCATCGCCAGCGTGGTCTTGCCGAGCCCGGGCGGGCCGGACAGCAGCACGTGGTCCGGCGTGCCACCGCGCGCCAGGGCCGCGTGCAGGACGAGCTCGAGCTGCTCGCGCACGACGTGCTGCCCGACGAACTCCGCCAGACGTCGCGGTCGCAGCGCCGCCTCGGCTGCGCGCTCGGCGTCCTCGGCCTCCGCCGCGACGACGCGCTCGTCAGCCACGTCCGCCACCGAGCACCCGCAGCGCGCTGCGCAGCACGAGCGGGACGTCGTCGACCGAGACCGGTCCGGCGTCGTCGGGCACCACGGTGCGCACCGCGTCCTCGGCGGCCCGGGTCGCCCAGCCGAGGCCGACGAGAGCCTCCACCACGGTCGTCCGACGGTCGTCCGCCGACGCTGCCCCACCTGGCGCAGAGGCGGGCGGCCCGAGCCTGTCGCCGAGCTCGAGGACGATGCGCTGGGCGCCCTTGCGACCGATGCCCGGCACCCGCTGCAGCGCTGTGAGGTCCTCCGTGGCCACGGCCTGCCGCAGCGCGTCGGGCGAGTGCACCGCCAGCATCGCCAGCGCCAGGCGCGGGCCGACCCCGCTCACGGTCTGCACCGCCTCGAAGACGTCGCGCTCGTCCGCGTCGGCGAACCCGTAGAGCGTCAGGGCGTCCTCGCGGACGACGAGCGAGGTCGCGAGGTGGGCCGGCTCGCCGCGCCGGAGCCCGGCGAGCGTCGCGGGCGTGGCGTGCGCGAGGAGCCCGACCCCGCCGACCTCGACGACCACCCCGTCGAGACGTACGTCGACGACGCGACCGGACAGCGAGGCGATCACCGGCACTCCTCCGAGACGAACACGTGTACGACCGACCGTAACAGGCGCCCGGGCCACCGAGCGTCAGCGCCCGCCCCGGCGCGCCGCCGCCTCGGCCCTGGCCCACGCCTCCTGCGCCGGCGTACGCCCCGGTGCGCGACCGGCT
>JAEZZV010000245.1 GCA_023418375.1 Actinomycetes bacterium
GGTCAGGGCGGCCGCGACGCCGACGGCGCCGAAGGCCACCAGACCCGCGCTCGCGAGCGCCAGGCGGGTCCGGGCGAGCCGTCCCAGGGCGGTGCCGACCAGCGCGGACACGACCAGGATGCCGGCGATGAGCACGGGCTTGTCGGCGGTGCCGAGCGTGGCGATGGCGAACCGCTCCAGCCAGCCGGGCGTGCGGTCGATCACCACGTCGCCGATCGCGACGACGAGCGAGCGGGTGCCCAGCGCGCCCGCGACCAGCTCCGCGACCCCGAGGGCGACGGCCGTCGCGAGGAGCCCGGCGAGCGATGCCCGTCTCATCCCCGGCTCCCGGCCCCGGCGGTCACCTCGACGCGGACCTTGCGCAGGGCGCTGCGGACCATGAGCGTGGCCAGCGGCCGGGAGACCCACGCGACGGCCCACCGGGGCAGGCCGCGCAGGTGGATGTCCTCGACCCAGGTGACGTCGCACGCATCGGGTCCCGCCGGCTCGACGAGCACCTCGGCCCCGCCCAGCAGCACCGGGCCGAGCTTGCGGTACGACGCGCGGCCGGCGGTCGGGGGCGTCGTCGTCGGCGGGGTGGTCGCGGTGACCTCCATCCGGTCCACGAGCGCCAGACGGTGCAGCGCACCCGCGGGGCCGGACGCCGCGGAGAACCGGTCGCCCACCCGCAGCGGGTGCGGGGCGTCGATCCGCGTGAACGGGATCCAGCGGGCGTGGTTGCGGACGTCGGTGACGAGGTCCCAGGCCCGCTCGGCGGGCATCGGCAGGCGCGTCGTCGCTGACGCGCGGCGGTCGGCCATCGGCGCTCCTGGCGGGACGGGCGCGGCGGGCCGCGCGGGCTGTCTCCACGAGAACAACCGGCGGCCCCGGGCTATTCGGTGGGGGCGGCGCGGGCGGCCGCCGGCCGCGGCCGACGTGAATGGGGTTGCCCCGGCGGTCGGCGCCCCGCTGGGATGCGGGTATGCCGCAGCTCGTCAGCCCGCCCAAGGTCCGCGTGGGTGACCGCGTCGCCGTCGTCTCGCCGTCGGCGCCGGCCGCCGCCGCGTTCCCGCACGTGCACGAGCTGGGGCTGCGCAGGCTGCGCGACGAGCTCGGGCTCGTGCCGGTCGAGTACCCGACCACGCGGGCGGCGTCGGCCACGCCGGCGGAGCGGGCGCGCGACCTCATGGCCGCGTTCGCCGATCCCGGGATCGCGGCCGTGCTCGCCGTGATCGGCGGTGACGACCAGCTCACGGTGCTGCCCCACCTGGACCCCGACGTCGTGCGCGCGTCGCCCAAGGCGTTCGCGGGGTTCAGCGACAACACGAACCTGCTCAACTGGCTCTGGCGGGCCGGCGTCGCCTCGTGGCACGGCGGGTCGACCATGGTGCACCTCGGGCGGCCGACGGCGACCCACCCGGTGTCCGTCGGCTCGCTGCGGGCGGCGCTGATCGACGGCGGCGACGTCGAGCTGCACCCGGTGGACGAGTTCAGCGACGACGACGCCGAGTGGGGCGACCCCGCGCGGCTGCACGAGCCGCGGCCCACGCGGCCGACGCCCGGCTGGCACTGGTCGGGGCCGGGGCGGGTCGTCACCGGGCCGACCTGGGGCGGCAACCTCGAGGTGCTCCACTGGAATCTCGCGGCGAACCGCTGGATCGGCGAACCGGCGGACTACGACGGCTGCGTGCTGCTGCTCGAGACGTCCGAGGAGATGCCGCCGGCGACGGAGGTGTACCGGATGCTGCGCAACGCGGGCGAGCGCGGGCTGCTGGCCCGCGTCCCCGCGGTCCTGGTGGCGGCCGCGAAGGCGGCGAGCTGGCAGGTCAGGCCGCCCCTGGCCGAGCGCGAGCGGTTCGCGGCCGAGCAGCGCGACGCCGTCCTGCGCGCGCTGGCGGAGTACGGGCAGGACCCGGTGGTGGTCGTCGGCGTCGAGTTCGGCCACACGGACCCGCAGTGGGTGCTGCCCTACGGGGGCCGGGTGACGGTGGACGGCGTCGCGCGGCGGATCGTCGCGCACTACTGAGCCGTCACGTGAGCCGTCACGGCTCGGATCGATTCGATCCGGGGTTGCCGCCCGGGGTACCGTCGTCGGCATGGAGACGCGCGTGCTGGGACGGACGGGCAAGGACGTGAGCGTGGTCGGGCTGGGCTGCTGGCAGCTCGGCGCCGACTGGGGCGAGGTCGCCGAGGACGACGCGATGGCGATCCTGCGCACGGCGGTCGACGCGGGCGTGACCTTCCTCGACACCGCCGACGTGTACGGCGACGGCCGCAGCGAGCGCCTCGTCGGGCGCCTCCTGCGCGAGCGGCCCGACGCCGGCCTCGTCGTCGCCACCAAGATGGGCCGCCGGATGGCCCAGGAGCTCGACAACTACGTCATCGACAACTTCCGCGCCTGGAACGACCGGTCGCGCGAGAACCTCGGCGTCGACACCCTCGACCTGGTGCAGCTGCACTGCCCGCCGACGTCGGTGATCGAGGCGGACCGGACCTACGACTGGCTCGACGGCATGGTCGCCGAGGGCCGGATGGCCGCGTACGGCGTCTCCGTCGAGACGGTCGACCAGGCGCTCGCCGCCATCGCTCGCCCGCACGTGGCGAGCATCCAGATCATCCTCAACGTGTTCCGGCGCAAGCCCCTGGAGCGGGTGCTGCCCGCGGCGGTCGAGGCAGGCGTCGGGATCATCGCGCGCGTGCCGTTGGCCTCGGGCCTGCTCTCGGGCCGCTACGACGAGACGACCACCTTCGCGGCCGGCGACCACCGCACCTACAACCGCCAGGGCGAGGCGTTCGACGTCGGCGAGACGTTCGCCGGCGTCCCGTTCGACGTGGGCGTGGCCGCGGCGCGCGAGGTCGCGGGCCTCACCCCGCACGGCGCGACGACGGCGCAGCTCGCCCTGCGCTGGATCATCGACCAGCCGGGCGTGACGACGGTCATCCCCGGCGCGAGCCGGCCGGAGCAGGCGCGGGCCAACGCGGCTGCCGCGGCGCTCGAGCCCCTCACCGAGGCGCAGCTCGCGGCGCTGGAGGACATCTACGACCGGTCGATCCGCGCGCACGTGCACGACCGCTGGTGAGCGGCGGTCCGGAGCGCGGGGGAGCGGTCGCCGGTCCGACGCTCGACGAGGCGCTCGCGATGATCGCGGCCGCCGGGGCGGCGGCTGGCTAGCGGCTGGGCCGGTGCGGGCGGCGGAAGCGCGTCGGCAGGCGGTCGAGGTCCTTGGCGACCGCGACGATCTCGATCGTCGCCGGGAACGAGGCGGGCGGTGGGCCGAAAGCGCGCCGGGCGCCGTCGATCACGGTCTTGCCGAGCGAGCGTGCGCCCGCGACGCCGATGGCTGCGCCGACGCCGAACGGCACCAGCCGGCCGAACGCCAGCGCGCCGTGCTTGGCGGCCTGGCGCTTGAGCATCCGCTTGGCCAGCGCGCCGTTGACCTTGCGGACCGTGCTCGACGGCATCTTGGTGAGGACCTGCTTGGCCCACGCGCCGCCCATGCTCGTCAGCCCCGCCTCGGTGCCGACGACGCTCGCGCCCTGGTCGCCCAGGACCGTGGCGAGCACGAGCGTGCGGCGTCGGCCGACGTCCTCGACCTCGATGCCGTGCACCTCGGCGACGGCGAGCGCGAAGGCCGCCGACGCCGCGAAGAACGTCGCGACCTCGCTCGCGGTGAGCGTCATGGCGACGCCGGTGCCGACGGCGGGCGCGGCGGCCGCGGCCCCGACCGCGCCGCCCGACGCGCTGACGGCGAGCAGGTACTCGCGCTCGAGCAGCGTGATGATCTGCTGCGGGCTGGCGTAGGGGTTGCGCGCGCGGAGCTTGTCGACGTGCGCGCGGATCGTCGCCGAGGGGACCGAGACGGCCTTGTCGAGCGCCGCGTCGATCACGCGGACACCCGTGACGGAGGTGAGCCGCGGCTCGCTCTCGGCGGGACCGTCGACGTCGGCCGAGCCGGGCTCAGGGGCGCCGGCCGGCGTGAGGGCGCGTGCGGCGTCGGGCGCCGGGACGTCGACCTCGGTCCCCGGATCGGGGGTCTCGTGCGGCATGGCCATGTGCCGATGGTCGCACGGCCGACTCGGTGACCGCGCGACGGTCGCGAAGGATCCGGGCCGGTCGCGCCACAGGGAGGTATGGGCACCGACCGCATGACGACGGAGTCGCGCGTGGGTTCGCCGGCCGCGCTCGCGGGGCTCGTCGCCGCCGTCGCCGTGGCGATCGCCGCGGCGGGCGTCCTGGGCGCCGCTCTCCCGACGGCCGTGCCGGCGACGCCGGGCGGGGACGCCCCGGCGGTGGTCGACGGGGCCGGCCTGGGCGGCTGATCGGGCTGCACCGACCGCGGAATGACGCATTCGGCGGATTGTGAGGAATGCATTCTTGTGGTATGGTGAAATGCATTCCAGCGGGCAGATGTGATACTTGAATGGAGTGACGACGACCTCCGTTCCCTCGCCCGCCTCCGCTCCTCGCCTCGGCACCACCGCGTACGCCGCGGCCGCTGCCCGCGCCGCCCACCTCGAGGTGGACGCGCCCCCGTCCCTGCTCGACGACAGCCTCGCCGCGCGCCTGCTCGGCGACGCGGGCGCCGGGTTCCTCGGCTACCAGCGCGCCTACCCCGCCGAGCCGGTGCTCGCGACGGCCCGGCTGGGGACGCTCGCCCGCTCACGCGTCGCCGAGGACCTGCTCGCGGCGTCGGCCTCACGTCAGTACGTGGTGCTCGGCGCAGGGCTGGACACGTCCTCGCTGCGCGTGGCCGCGCCGTCGGGCCGGACCGCTTTCGAGGTGGACCTGCCCGGGGCGGGGGTCGCCAAGCGCGCGGCGCTCGCGGCCGCAGGGATCCCCGTCCCGGACGCGGTGCGGTTCGTCGCGGCCGACCTGCGCGACCCCGAGTGGCCGGCCGCGCTGCTCGACGCGGGGCTCGACCCGACCCGGCCGGCGTTCGTGGCCTGCCTCGGCGTGACCATGTACCTGACCGCCGACGACGTCCGCGGCCTCGCGCTGGGCGTCGCATCGCTCGCGCCCGGGTCCGAGCTCGTGCTCGACCACGTCCTGCCCGCGGGGTGCCGGGACGAGGGCGGCGAGGTCTACGCCCGGGGAGTGGCCGCCGTCGCCGCCCAGTCCGGCGAGCCCTGGCGCTTCGAGGCGGCGCCCGACGAGATGGCGGCGCTCCTGGAGGGCGTGGGCCTCGCCGTCGTGCGGGTGGGCGACCTGGCCGACGCCGTCGCGCACCTGCTCGCCGGCCGCACCGACGCGCTGCGCCCGGTCCGCATCGCCGGCCTCGCGCACGCGCGGGTGCCCGAGCCCGCCCGGGTGCCGGTGCGGGGGTCGGCGGACGTCAGCGGCCGGGCGTCGTGAGGAAGATCGCGAACATGTCCGGGTTGTGCGCGTGCACGATCGCGAGGAAGACGATCGCGTCGAACAGCAGGTGCACGATCAGCACGTAGGTCAGCGAGCCGGTGCGGGCGAAGATCGCGCCCTGGAGCAGCGCGAACGGCGCCGTGAGCAGCGGGCCCCACTCGCGGTAGCCGAGCTCCCACAGGAACGAGACGAAGATCGTCGCCTGGAGCAGGTTCGCGAGCCACACCGGGAAATGGCGGCGCAGCAGCGCGAAGCACGTGCAGATGAAGAACAGCTCGTCCCACGTGCCGACCGCGTTCACGCCCACGAAGAACCGGGCGAGCTCGCTGCCGTCGGTGATGTGCGGCCAGTTCTCGTACGCGCCGGAGCTGAGGAAGTACCACGGCAGGATCAGCCAGCCGAGCAGCGGGACCGCGACGAGGTAGGCGCGCTCGGCCCGAGGCCAGGCGCGCCTACCACGCCAGGGGAACCGGATGGCCCGACGCCGGAAGACCGTGCGGTCGACGACGAACGGGACGGTCACGGCGAGCGTCAGCGCGGCCCCGATGGCGACGAAGCGCGGCCACGAGACGTCCGCCTCCATCGAGGTCGTGCTGACGATCGCGATGCCGAGGCCGATGAGGATCAGGTCCCTGGCGAGGTCGCCGCGGGCGCGCCCGGGCACGTCGTCGGGCGCGCGGTCCAGCAGCCAGGCCGCGACCAGGGATGCCGCGAGCACGACCCAGCCGAGCGGGCGCACGTGAGCGCCGAACAGGAGGAACGCCGACAGCGAGACGCCGGCGGCGGGCACGACGGCGCGCCAGGACGTCCGGCCGTCGGCTCCCCCCGCCTCGATGCCCACCGGTGCGACGCCCGCCGACCGCGCGGCGGCGGGGCGAGGGACGGCGTCGGGCACCGATCAAGGATGCGTGCGAAGCGCCGGCCGCGCGCGCCGAGCCCCCCACGGAGGCAGGGGCGGGGGCTCGAGGTCAGGCGCGGCGGGGGATCTGGTCGACGTCGGTCCAGACCGGGAGGCCGCGCTCGCGGGCGATGGCGACGTCCTGGTCGGCGCCACGGGAGTCACCTGGCAGGCGCAGGACGGCGTCGCAGTGGGCGAGCAGGCGCTCGGCGGTCGGGTACATGACGGCGTCGGCGAGGGGCGCCGTGACGTCGGCCTCGCCGTCGGGCCGGACGGCGCCCACGCTGCGCAGGACCGGGAGGGCGACCCACTCGCCGATCATCGGGACGTGCCCGCGCTCGAAGACGGGCCAGGCCGCCGCCTCGAGGTGGGCGAGGTTGGCGGCCATGAGCGCAGGGTCGTCGCCGGTGCCCGAGCGGTAGGGACCGGCGATGAGCACGAGGAGCGGGCGGTCGGGGCCGGGCGTCGCGGTGGGCGCGGGGGTGTCGGGAGTGGTCATGGTGCGGTACGGTACGTGCAGAAACGTGCAAGAACAAGGAGAATCGTGAAGTCGACCCCGTCGAGCCCGCACGCCGCGCACCGCCGCGAGCTGCTCCTGGAGCGCCTGCGCTCCGACGGCCGACTGGTGGCGAAGGACCTCGCGGCGGAGCTCGGCGTCTCCGAGGACTCCGTGCGCCGCGACCTGCGCGACCTCGCCGCGGCGGGCCTGGTGCAGCGCGTCTACGGCGGCGCGCTGCCGGCGTCGCCCGCCGTCGTCGGGTACGCCGCCCGGCAGGAGGTGTCGGT
>JAEZZV010000302.1 GCA_023418375.1 Actinomycetes bacterium
GGCGGATGCCGCCGGGCGCCGCGTCCGGCTGGACCGTCGCGTCCGCGCGGTCTGGCGCGGGCCTGGGGACCCCACCCCGCCGGCCGCCCGTCTGGTCGCCGTCGCCCTGGCCGCACACCGCTGACCACCCCCGCCCGACCGACGTTCCGATAGACTGGGGCGTGAGCGAAACGCCAGGTCAGATGCCAGATCCGGGTGCACGAGAGGCCCGCTGGGTACGCAGCGCCGACGACGCGCTCGACCTCCTGGACGCCCTGTTCGACGACGCCGCGGACCGCTGGTCCGACCGCGGCGGGGCCGCCTGGTGGGACGGGTTCTACGGCGACCGCGAGCGGCCGGTCCCCTTCTTCGCCGACGCCCCCGACGAGTCGCTCGTCGCCTGGGCCGCCGCCGGTCGCCTGGGCGTCGGCCCGGGGACGACCGTCCTCGAGCTCGGCTGCGGGGCCGGGCGGAACGCCGTCTGGCTCGCGCGGCAGGGCGCCCGTGTGCACGCGCTCGACCTGTCGCCCGAGGCCCTCGCGTGGGGCCGGGAGCGCGCCGACGCGGCGGGGGTCGACGTGCGCTTCGAGCGCGCCGACGTCCTGCGCTGGACGCCTCCCGCCCGGTACGACGTCGTCGTCGACTCCGGGTGCTTCCACCACCTGCCCCCGCACCGCCGCGTGACCTACCTCGACCTGCTGCGACGCGCGCTGCGCCCCGGTGGAGGATTCGCGCTGGCCTGCTTCGCGGCCGACGGGCCCGAGGGCGTCACGGGGACGTCAGCCCCCGACCTCGACCTGTACCGCACGGGCAGCCTGGGCGGCGGCCTCGCGTACAAAGAGGCCGAGCTGCGCGCGCTGTTCGCGGAGCTGACGCCCGTCGAGATCCGCCGGATGCGCAACCTGCCCGACGACGCCCCGACGTTCGGCCGCGACTTCCTCTGGGCTGCCCTGTTCCGCGCCTGACGGCCCACGCACGCGTCCGGAGCGGCTGAACCACGCGGCTCCGTCACCGCACAGGGCTCAGCTCGACCGAGGCTCAGCCCTCGGCGACCACCATCGCCGACGCGATGCCGGCGTCGTGCGAGATCGAGACGTGGAACCGGGTGACGCCGAGCTCGAGCGCGCGCGCGGCGACCGTCCCCGTGACCTCGACCTCGGGTGGGCCGCCCAGCACGCGGCGCACCGTGCAGTCGTGCCAGCGCAGGTCGCCGGGTGCGCCCAGGGCCTTGGCGATCGCCTCCTTGGCCGCGAACCGGGCCGCGAGCGAGGCACCCGGCATGTCGCGCTCGGGCTCGGTGAAGAGCCGCTCGCGCAACCCCGGGGCGCGTTCGAGCGTCGCGAGGAACCGGGCGACGTCAACGACGTCGATCCCGACGCCGACCACGCCCATCAGCCCGCGTCCATCAGCGCACGCTCACCGGCCGGCCACCCGCCATCGGCCCCTCACTCGACGGTGACGGACTTCGCCAGGTTGCGCGGCTGGTCGACGTCGAGCCCGCGGGCCGTCGCCAGCTCGCACGCGAAGATCTGCAGCGGGACCACGCTGACCAGCGGCGCGAGCAGCGTCGGCGTCTGCGGCACGAAGAAGACCTCGTCCGCGAACGGGAGCACCGCGTCGTCGCCCTCCTCCGCGATCACCAGGGTGCGGGCGCCGCGCGCCCGGATCTCCTGGATGTTGGAGACCACCTTGCTGTGCAGCGAGTCCCGGCCGCGCGGCGAGGGCACGATGATGAACACCGGCTGGCCCGGCTCGATGAGCGCGATCGGCCCGTGCTTGAGCTCGCCGGCGGCGAAGCCCTCGGCGTGGATGTACGCGAGCTCCTTGAGCTTGAGCGCGCCCTCCATCGCCACCGGGTAGCCCACGTGCCGACCGAGGAACAGGACGGAGGAGGTGTCCGCCATCCACCGGGCGATCTGCCGCACGTGCCCGGCGCCGGCGATCACCTTGGCGATCTTCTCCGGCATCGCCCGCAGGTCCTCGATCACCTCGGCGATCTCGTCGGGGAACTTGGTGCCGCGCAGCTGCGCCAGGTAGAGCCCGAGCAGGTACGCGGCGGTGATCTGCGCGAGGAACGCCTTGGTCGACGCGACGGCGACCTCCGGCCCGGCGTGCGTGTAGAGCACGGCGTCGGACTCGCGAGGGATCGTCGAGCCGTGCGTGTTCACGATGGCGACCACGGTCGCACCCTGCTCGCGCGCGTGCCGCACGGCCATGAGGGTGTCCATCGTCTCGCCCGACTGCGAGACGGCGACCACCAGGGTCTTCGCGTTCACCACCGGGTCGCGGTAGCGGAACTCGTGCGCCAGCTCGACCTCGACGGGGATGCGGCACCAGTGCTCGATCGCGTACTTGGCGACCTGGCCCGCGTAGGCCGCGGTGCCGCAGGCGATCACGATGATCTTGTCGACCTGGCGCAGCACCTGCTCGTCGACGCGAATCTCGTCGAGCATGAGGCGGCCGCGCGGGGTCATGCGTCCCAGCAGCGTGTCGTGCACCGCCTGCGGCTGGTCGTGGATCTCCTTGTCCATGAAGGACGCGAAGCCGCCCTTCTCCGCCGCGGCGGCGTCCCAGTCGACGGTGTAGCGCTTGGGCGTCGCGGCGGTGCCGTCGAAGTTGACGACGGTGACCTCGTCCGGCGTGATCGTGACGACCTGGTCCTGGCCCAGCTCGAGGGCCTCGCGCGTGTGCGCGATGAACGCGGCGACGTCGGACCCGAGGAAGTTCTCGCCCTCGCCCAGGCCGACGACCAGCGGCGAGTCGTGCCGCGTGCCGACCACCGTGTCCGGGGTGTCGGCGTGCACCGCGAGCAGCGTGAACGTGCCGTGCAGGCGCGCCGCCACCTCGCGCATCGCGGTCGTCAGGTCGCCCGTCCGGCCGTACGCCGCCGACAGGAGGTGCGCGACCACCTCGGTGTCCGTCTCGCTGCGCATCGTGACGCCCGCGGCCTCGACCTCGGCGCGCAGCTCCACGAAGTTCTCGACGATCCCGTTGTGGATGACGGCGAGCTTCCCGTCGGCGGAGACGTGCGGGTGCGCGTTCACGTCGTTGGGGGCGCCGTGCGTCGCCCAGCGGGTGTGCCCGATGGCGGCCGTCGCCTCGGGCAGGGGGTGCTCGGTCAGGGCCCCGGCCAGGTTGCCGAGCTTGCCGGCCTTCTTGGCGGTGGCCAGCTCCCCGGCCCCGGGGACCACGAGCGCGACGCCCGCGGAGTCGTAGCCGCGGTACTCGAGGCGCTTGAGGCCGCCCATGACGACATCCAGGGGACGACCGCTGGGCTCACCAGCCCCCACGTATCCGACGATTCCGCACATGCGGCGAGTCTAGACGGGCGTCGGGACACCCCCGCCGCGCGGTTCCGGCAGACTGCTCCCGTGGCAGAGATCCCCACGCCGTACGTCGACCTCGACCGGGAGGCGTGGAGCCGGCTCTCCGCACAGACGCCCCTGCCCCTGACGGACTCCGACGTCGCGCGCCTGCGCGGGCTCGGCGACCCCATCGACCTGTCCGAGGTCGACGCGATCTACCGTCCGCTGTCGCGCCTGCTCAACCTGTACGTGGCGGCGACGGGGTCTCTGCACTCGGCGTCGTCGGTGTTCCTCGGGGAGACCGGGGCGCGGACGCCGTACGTCATCGGCATCTCCGGCTCGGTGGCCGTCGGCAAGTCCACGACGGCCCGCGTGCTGCGCGAGCTGATGGCCCGCTGGCCCGACACGCCCCGCGTCCAGCTCATCACCACCGACGGCTTCCTGTACCCCAACGCCGAGCTCGGACGACGCGGGCTCATGGACCGCAAGGGCTTCCCCGAGTCCTACGACCGGCGTGCGCTGCTGCGCTTCCTCGCCGCGATCAAGGCCGGGCGCCCCGAGGTGCGGGCGCCGGTGTACTCGCACCTGACGTACGACATCGTCCCGGGAGAGCACGTCGCGGTGCGCCAGCCGGACGTGCTCATCGTCGAGGGTCTGAACGTGCTGCAGCCTGCGCGGGCGACGGCGGCCGGCGAGTCGAGCCTGGCCGTCAGCGACTTCTTCGACTTCTCGATCTACGTCGACGCGCGGACGACAGATGTGCGCCAGTGGTACGTCGACCGGTTCCTGTCGCTCCGGCAGACCGCCTTCGCGCAGCCCGAGTCCTACTTCCGCCGGTACGCGACGCTCGACGACGCGGCGGCGGCGCGGACCGCCGAGGGCATCTGGGACGCCATCAACGCCCCCAACCTCGAGCAGAACATCCTCCCGACGCGCGGGCGCGCCACGCTGGTCCTGCGCAAGGGCCCGGACCACGCCGTCGAGCGCGTCCGCCTCCGCAAGCTCTGAGGGGGCCGGCCCGCCCCGCTCCGACCGGCGGGCGAGAGCAGCGGGGCCGTCAGGCGCCGTCGCGCGTCCCCACAGGCTCCGGCTCGGGCTCGGGCTCCGGCTCGGGCTCGTCGTCCACGAGCGGAGCGGGCTCCGCGGCCGCGTCGCCCTCGCCCAGGGTCACGACGCCGACGGGTCGCCCCCGGCGACGCCCCCACCAGGAGATGAGCCAGTCGACGAGAACCCCGAGGAGCAGGCCGACGGCGACGCCGATCACCATCGCCAGGAGCGGGTTCTTCTCACCGAAGAGCTTCCCGGCCCCGATGCCCAGCATCACCGAGTAGATCGACCAGCTGATCGCCGCGACCACCGCGAGCGCGGTGAACCGGCGCCGCGGGTACCCGGTCGCACCGGCCGTCATGTTGACGGCGACCCGCCCGATCGGCACGTAGCGCGCCGAGATGATGAACGACGCACCGCGCTCCGCCAGCGCCCGCTCGGCCCAGGCCAGGGCCTTCCTCGCGCGCGGGCCCTGCATGAACCTCAGCCGGTGGATCGGGATCCTCTTGCCGATGGAGTACGCGATCTGGTCACCCGTGAAGGCCCCGGCCGCGGCGACGGCGCCGAGGATCCAGAAGTCCGCGCTGCCGCTCGCGACGAAGAGCGCCGCGAGCGCGATGATCACCGACTCGCTGGGGATCGGCGGGAAGAACCCGTCGATCGTCGCGAAGGCGTACAGCGCCACGAACACCCACGGGGTGCCGGCGAGCGCGACGGCCCAGTCGCTCACGGCGGTGAGGAGGTCGGCCACGGGTGCGCTCCGGGGTTGTCGCGGGGTCGTCGTAGGCCCAACGTAAGGCACGGTGCGAGGGTTCCGGCACCGGGAGGACCCCGAGACGAACCCTGGTCGCGCCCTGCTCACCCTGAGTCCGCGCGGCGTTCGCCGCGCGTCCACCGGGCCGTCAGGGCAGCTCGAAGCCCAGGGCCGCGGCCGCGCGCTCCGGCGTCGGGTCGAACACCCACGCCGCCGCCACCCGGTCGCTGGCGAGCGAGCGCGGCTCGGCGACGTCGATGTACAGCCGCCCGCGGAGGTGGTCGGTCTCGTGCTGCACGATGCGCGCGGCCCAGCCCGTGAGCACCTCGTCGACCTCGCGCCCGCGCTCGTCCGTGCAGGTCAGCCGCACCGATCGCCAGCGCGGCGTGACGGCCTGCCAGCCCGCGACGGACAGGCAGCCCTCGTAGAACGCCACGCGAGCGTCGCCGACCGGCGTGTACGACGGGTTGACGAGCACGCGGAAGGGCAGCGGCTGCCGCTCGCGCACCCGCGCGACGTCGTCGTCGGTGGCACCCGGGTCCTCGGCGACGGCGATCGCGACGCCGAGGCCGATCTGGGGCGCGGCGAGCCCGACCCCGGGGGCGTCGCGCATCGTCGTGCGCATGCCCGCCAGCAGGGCCTCCAGGGTCCGGTCGCCGAGCTGGCCCTCGTAGGGCGCGCACGGCACGCGGAGCACCGGGTGCCCCGCCTGGACGATCGGCCACGGCGCGGGCCGGGAGAGGAGCTGCTCGACCTGGCCGGGAAGGTCGCGGGCGCTCACAGCGCCAGTCGCTCCCGGACCACGTCCGCCAGCTCCTCGGCGACCTTGTGGGCGACGTCCTCGTCCCGGGCCTCGACCATCACCCGGACCACCGGCTCCGTGCCGGACGGCCGCAGCAGCACCCGCCCCGAGTCGCCGAGGGCGGCGGCGGCGGCGGCGACGGCG
The DNA here is from genome assembly GCA_023418375.1 of Actinomycetes bacterium. Classification (GTDB taxonomy): domain Bacteria; phylum Actinomycetota; class Actinomycetes; order Actinomycetales; family Cellulomonadaceae; genus Actinotalea. Next base: position 6,032 of record JAEZZV010000302.1, read on the forward strand.
GCCTGCACGCCCTCGTCGGAGTCGGCGCGGGTCCGGTCGACGCCGGCCACGTTGATGAGCACCTGCGGCAGCCGCGGGATCCGGGACGCGAGCTGGGCGAGCGACTCGCCCGACTCGGCCACGCGGGCCGCGAGCTGGAGCGCGGTGAGGACGCCGTCGCCGGTCGTGGCGTGGCGGGCGATGACGAGGTGGCCGGACTGCTCGCCGCCCAGGTCGTACCCGCCCGCCCGCATGGCCTCGAGCACGTACCGGTCGCCGACCGCGGTCTGCACCGTGGCGATCCCCGCCTCGGCCATCGCGAGCTGGAGGCCGAGGTTGCTCATCACGGTGATGACCAGCGTGTCGTTCGCCAGCTCGCCGCGCTCGCGCAGCGCCACGGCGAGGATGCCCATGACCTGGTCACCGTCGACGAGGGCGCCCGTGTGGTCGACCGCCAGGCACCTGTCGGCGTCGCCGTCGAAGGCCACGCCGAAGTCCGCGCCGGCCGCCACCACCGCGGCCCGCAGCGGCTCCATGTGGGTGCTGCCGGCCTTCTCGTTGATGTTCTTGCCGTCGGGAGAGGCGTTGATCACGACGACGTCGGCCCCCGCCGCGCGCAGGGCCGCAGGCCCGACGTCGCTCGCCGCGCCGTTCGCGCAGTCCACGGCGATCCGCAGGCCGCTGATCCCGGGCGCGGCCACCGACTCGGGCAGCGTCTGCACGAGGTGGGAGATGTACAGCTCCTCGGTGATGCCGGGCTCGGCGTTGATCCGGCCGACGTCGGCGCCGACGGGCCGCTCCCACGGCTCGCCCATGCGCTGCTCGATCGCGTCCTCGACCTCGTCGGGCAGCTTGTGGCCGCCGCGCGCGAAGAACTTGATGCCGTTGTCGGGCATCGGGTTGTGGGACGCCGAGAGCATGACGCCGAGGTCCACCTCCAGCGCCGCCGTGAGGTAGGCGACGCCCGGCGTCGGCAGCACGCCCACGTCCACGACGTCGACGCCCGCGCTGGCCAGCCCCGCGATCACGGCGGCGGACAGGAACTCACCAGACGCGCGGGGGTCCCGCCCGACGACGGCGCGCGGCCGGTGCCCCGCGAACGCGCCAGAGGCGCCGAGGACGTGCGCGGCGGCCACCGACACGTCGAGCGCGAGCTCCGCCGTCACCTCCCGGTTCGCGACGCCGCGTACCCCGTCCGTGCCGAACAACCGCCCCATCGGACCTCCTCGTCGTGCCCCCGACTTTTCCACACCGGTCATGCCCGCGTCCCACCTGCGACACGCGGGAGTCCCCGGAGAGGCCGACGGCCCCGGCCGAGCCGTGGAGGGCTCGTCGGGGCCGCGGGCTTGGTCTGCGTCAGCGCTTGGAGTACTGAGGCGCCTTGCGTGCCTTCTTGAGGCCGGCCTTCTTGCGCTCGACGACGCGCGCGTCGCGAGTGAGGAAGCCTGCCTTCTTGAGCGCCGGACGGTTGTGCTCGGCGTCGATCTCGTTGAGCGCCCGGGCGATGCCGAGGCGCAGCGCGCCGGCCTGGCCGGTCACGCCGCCGCCGCTGATGCGGGCGATGACGTCGAAGCGACCCTCGACGTCGACCAGCTTCAGCGGGGAGTTGACGAGCTGCTGGTGGACCTTGTTCGGGAAGTAGTCCTCGAGGGCCCGGCCGTTGATCCGCCACTGGCCGGTGCCGGGAACGAGGCGCACGCGCGCCACCGCCTCCTTGCGCCGGCCGAGCGCCTGACCGGGAGCGGTCAGGGACTGGCCGCGACCCCCCGGCGTCGGGGTCTCGGAGGTGTAGCTGGTGGGCGTCTCGCCCTCGAACTCGGTGTCGACCGTGGTCTCGGCCACTGCTTGTCCTCGCGTCCTGTGGTGGTGGTCGCCTGCGCCCTTACTGGGCGACCTGGCTGATCTCGAAGGGCTGCGGCTTCTGCGCCGTGTGGGGGTGCTCCGGGCCGGCGTAGACCTTGAGCTTGCGGAGCTGGGCGCGGCCGAGGGTGGTCTTCGGCAGCATGCCGCGGACGGCCTGCTCGATGACGCGCTCCGGGCGCTTGGCGAGCAGCTCGCCGATCGGCGTGGCCTTGAGACCACCCGGGTAGCCGGAGTGCCGGTACGCCAGCTTCGACGTGCGCTTGTTGCCGGTGAGGGCGACCTTCTCGGCGTTGATCACGATGACGAAGTCGCCGGAGTCGACGTGCGGCGCGAACGTCGCCTTGTGCTTGCCGCGCAGGAGGACTGCCGCCTGCGTCGCGAGCCGGCCGAGCACGACGTCGGTGGCGTCGATGACGTGCCAGGTCGCCTCGACGTCGCCTGCCTTCGGGGTGTACGTGCGCACGGTCGTAGCCTCTGTCTCGTGTAGCTGATGGGTTCCCGCCGTCCTCGCGGGAGGAGTGCGGGACGTCGAGCGGTGATCCACGGCGCCGCACCACGGGTCTTCCGAGGCGCGCCGAAGCCGCACAACGACAGGCCAGACTACCTTTGCCGTGCGCGGGGGGTCAAAACGAGATCGGACCCGCTCCCGCTCCCCGGCCGCCCTTCAGATCGGCCGGAGCTGGGCCCTCGCGGCGCGCTCCACGCGGGCCGACAGATCGGCCAGGCTGGGCGCGTCGATCCGCCAGTGCTGCCAGTAGAGCGGCACGTCCAGGCCCGCCCCGTCCAGCGCGACGAGCGCACCGGCCGCGACCAGCGCGGACGCCGTGTTCTCGGGAACCATCCCCCAACCGAGGCCCGCCTGCACCAGCTCCACGAACGCCGACGACGACGGCACGTAGTGCACCCGCCCCGGCCCGGCGCCGGTGCCCAGCACGCGCTGCACGAAGCGGTCCTGGAGGGCGTCCTTGCGGTTGAAGGTGAGGTGCGGCGCCGCCCGCAGCCCGCCCGCGAGCCCCGCCGGCCCGCCCGCGAACCATCGCTCGTGGAACGACGGCGCAGCGACCGCGACGTAGCGCATCGCGCCGAGCGGCCGGACGCGGCACCCCTGGACGGGGCGGACGTCGGCGGTCACGGCGGCCATCACGGCGCCGTCGCGGAGCAGGGTCGCCGAATGGTCCTGGTCCTCTCGGTGCAGCTCGAGCAGGACGTGCTCGGGGAGGCCGACGAGCGCCGTCGGGAACCAGGTGGACAGCGAGTCGGCGTTGACGGCGACGGGAAGCCGCAGCAGGTCGCCGGCGCCCGTCACCTCGCGCACGGCCTCCGCGCGCAGGGTCGCGATCTGACCGGCGAGGCGGACCAGCGCGCGCCCGGCCGGCGTCGGGCGGCACGGGCGGCTGCGCAGCACGAGGACCTGGCCGGCCTGCTGCTCGAGTGCCTTGACGCGCTGGCTGACCGCCGACGGCGTCACGTGCAGCCGTCGGGCCGCGGCGTCGAAGCTGCCCTCCTCGACGGCGGCGGCGAGCGCGTCGAGCCGGGCCGGGTCGAGGTCCATGCTCAGCAGCGTAGTTCAGCGCGGCTAACGATCCCGTAGGAACCTGAACTGGTCTTCAGCACCCGACGGTCCTAGCGTCGCCGACGTGACAGCGGCGACCCAGGGTTTCCTCACGTGCCTCGGCCTCATCGTGGCCATCGGCGCGCAGAACGCGTTCGTCCTGCGTCAGGGCGTGCGACGCGAGCACGTCGCCACGGTCGTCGCCCTGTGCGCCGCCGCCGACGCCGCCCTGATCAGCGCCGGCGTCGCCGGGCTGGGGCCGCTGGTCGCCTCGAACGAGACGGCCCTCGGCGTCGTGCGCTGGGCGGGGGCGGTGTTCCTGGCGGGCATGGCGGCCACGGCCGCGCTACGCGCCGCGCGGGGGTCGGAGGCGCTGCGGCCGGCCGAGGACGGCGCCGGCAGCCGGGCCGCTGCCGTCACCGCGTGCCTCGCGTTCACCTTCCTCAACCCGCACGTGTACCTGGACATGGTGCTGCTCGGGTCGCTCGCGGGACGGCACGGTGACGGCCGCTGGGCCTTCGCC
>JAEZZV010000315.1 GCA_023418375.1 Actinomycetes bacterium
GACGACGTCCGCGGCCGGTTCGGCGACGGGCGCGGCGGCAGCGGTGGCGGTCACGCGCGCATCCTGCCACGCGGCCCGGTGCCGACGGCCGGGCCGGGAGCACGCGCGTCCGATCTGACCAGCAGGCGGACGGGCGTCGTCGGCCAGCGGGTGCGGACCGGCCCGTGCCGGGAGAGCCTGGACGCTCACCGACCGGCCGTCGCAGGCCGGCAGACAGGGGGCACCGTGCGCGCACTGACCTGGCAGGGCACCGAGAAGCTCAACGTCGAGACCGTCCCCGACCCGGCGATCCTCGAGCCGACGGACGCGGTCGTGCAGATCACGTCGACGGCGATCTGCGGCTCCGACCTGCACCTGTACTCGACCCTCGGCATGTTCATCGACGCCGGCGACGTCCTGGGCCACGAGCCGATGGGCCGCGTGCTCGAGGTGGGCCCGGGGGTGACGAACCTCAAGCCCGGGGACCGCGTCGTCGTGCCGTTCGTCATCGCGTGCGGGCACTGCTGGATGTGCGAGCGCGGCCTGCCCACGCAGTGCGAGACCACCCAGGTGCGCGAGCACTCGAAGGGCGCGGCGCTGTTCGGCTACACCAAGCTCTACGGCCAGGTGCCGGGCGGTCAGGCGGAGTACCTGCGCGTTCCGCACGCCGACCACGGCCCGATCGTCGTGCCCGACGACGGGTCCCCCGACGAGCGCTGGCTCTACCTGTCCGACGTCGTGCCGACGGCCTGGCAGGGGGTGTCGTACGCGGACGTGCCGACCGGAGGGAGCGTCGTCGTGCTCGGGCTCGGGCCGATCGGGCAGATGGCGGCGCGGATCGCCGCCTACCGGGGGGCCGGGACCGTCATCGGCGTCGACCTGGTCACCGAGCGGCTCCAGATGGCGCGCCGGCACGGCGTCGAGGTCGTCGACCTGCGCGACGTCGGCCTGCACGCGCTGCCTGAGGCGATGCGCGACCTCACCGGGGGCCGCGGCCCGGACGCGGTGATCGACGCCGTCGGCATGGAGGCGCACGGCTCGCCCATCGCCGAGGGGATGGCCAAGGCGACGGCACTCCTGCCGGACGCCGCTGGCCGCGCCCTCATGGAGAAGGCGGGCATCGACCGCCTCGCGGCGCTGCACGCGGCGATCGCGATCGTGCGCCGGGGCGGGACCCTGTCGCTGTCGGGCGTCTACGGCGGCGCCGCCGACCCGATGCCGATGCTCGAGCTCTTCGACAAGCAGGTGCAGGTCCGGATGGGCCAGGCCAACGTGCAGCACCTGGTGCCTGAGGTGCTGCCGCTGGTGTCGCGCGACGACGACCCGCTGGGCGTGCTCGACCTGCGCACGCACCGCGCGAGCCTCGAGGACGCCCCGGCGATGTACGAGACCTTCCAGAAGAAGCAGGACGGCTGCATCAAGGTCGTCCTGGACCCGGCCCTGCCTCAGGGCACGGTGGACCGGGCCCCGGTCGGCTCGCCGACGCCGCCGGAGTAGGGGCGCTCAGACCAGCGTGATCGTGGTGCCGGCGAGCGCCTTGCTGACCGGGCAGGTGGCCTTGGCGTCCGCGGCGATGCGGCGGAACTCGGCGTCGTCGAGGCCGTCCACGGTGCCCGTCACGCTCAGCCGGATGCCGGGGATGTGGAAGCCGCCGTCGGGGTCCGGGGCGAGGTCGACCTCGGCCGTGACGTCGAGGTCACGCGGGGTCCCGCCCGCCTGGCCGAGCAGCGCGGAGAGCTGCATGGCGTAGCACGACGTGAGCGCGGCCGCGATCAGCTCCTCCGGACTGGTGGTGCCGTCGGCGTCGTCGGCGGCACGCTTGGGGAAGGACACGGCGAAGGTGCCGACCCCGGAGCTGGCGAGCGTGACCTCGCCGGAGCCCTCGGCGAGCGAGCCGGTCCAGGCGGTGCGTGCGGTGCGGGTGGCCATCGGGAACCTCCGTGGGAGCTCGGTCGGTTGCTCGGTCGGTCGACGGCCCCAAGGTAACCCGGCCGCGCGGGCGTGGCATCAGGAGGTGATCACGGTGGCGGCGCCAGGCAGCGTCCGCGGTGACGCGGCGGCCCGGCCGGACCGGGTGGACGCGGCCTTCGCGGCCTGCCCGCGCACGGGCTTCCTGCCACCGTCCCAGCGGCGGGACGCCGCCCAGGACCACCCCTTGCCGATCGGGCACGGCCAGACGTCGTCGCAGCCCAGCACCGTGGCGCGCATGCTCCGCATGCTCGACGTCCCGGTGGGCGCGCGCGTGCTCGACGTCGGCGCGGGCTCGGGGTGGACGACGGCGCTGCTCGCGCACCTCGTCGGGCCGACCGGGTCCGTGCTGGGCGTCGAGCTGGAGCCCGAGCTCGCCGCGTGGGGGGCGCGCAACCTCGCCGCGACCGGCCAGGGCTGGGCGCGGATCGTGCTCGCGCGGCCCGCCGTGCTCGGCGTGCCCGAGGAGGGGCCCTACGACCGGGTCCTCGTGTCGGCTGAGGCCCGCGAGCTGCCGACGGCGCTCGTCGACCAGGTGGGCCCGGCCGGGCGGATGGTCATCCCGGTCGCGTGGGGCCTGGAGGTGGTCCAGCGCACGGCGGAGGGCGTCACGATCACCCGCCACGAGGGCTACCGCTTCGTCCCGCTGCGCTGACCCCGGCCGCCCGGTGGGACGGGACGGCCGAGGGCCCGGCCCGCCGGTGGCGGGCCGGGCCCTCGGGTCCGTCAGGTGCTGAGCGCCGCGAGCGTCAGCGGGTGTCGCCGCCGCCGGAGACGACGGCCGCCCGGCCGGCCTCGAGGCGCGCGATCGGGATGCGGAACGGCGAGCACGACACGTAGTCGAGCCCGACGCCGTGGAAGAAGTGGATCGACTCGGGGTCGCCACCGTGCTCGCCGCAGACGCCCAGGTGGATGTCGGGGCGCGTCGCCTTGCCCTTCTCCACCGCGAGCGCGACGAGGCCGCCGACGCCCTGGGTGTCGATCGACTCGAACGGCGACACCGAGAAGACGCCCTTCTCCGTGTACTGGTTGAAGAACGCGCCCTCGACGTCGTCACGCGAGAAGCCCCACGTGGTCTGCGTCAGGTCGTTCGTGCCGAAGGAGAAGAACTCGGCGACCTCGGCCATCCGGTCCGCCGTGTAGGCGGCCCGCGGCAGCTCGATCATCGCGCCGATCGGGATGTCGAGCTCGACACCCTGCTCCTTGGCGACCTCGGCCAGCACGACCTCGGCCTCGTCCCGGATCAGGTGCAGCTCCATGACCGACGCCGCGAGCGGGATCATGATCTCCGCCTTCGGGTTGCCGCCAGCCTTGATCCGGGCCGCCTGGGCCTCGGCGATGGCGCGCACCTGCATGGTGAACAGGCCCGGGATGACGATGCCCAGACGCACGCCGCGCAGGCCGAGCATCGGGTTCGCCTCGCGGGTCTTGTTGACCGCGGTGAGCAGGACCTTGTCGCGCTGCGCCTCCTCGGAGTCGTCGCCGCGCGCCTCGGCGAGGGCGACCTTCACCGACAGCTCGGTGAAGTCGGGGAGGAACTCGTGCAGCGGCGGGTCGATGAGGCGGATGGTGACGGGCAGGCCGTCCATCGCCTCGAGGATCCCGATGAAGTCGCCGCGCTGGAGCGGCATGAGCGCGTCGAGCGCCGCCTGCTGCTCCGCCTCGTCCTTGGCGAGGATGAGGCGCTCGACGAGCACCCGGCGGTCGCCGAGGAACATGTGCTCGGTCCGGCACAGGCCGATGCCCTCGCCGCCGAGCGTCCGCGCACGGACGGCGTCCTCGGGCGTGTCGGCGTTGGCCTCGACGCCCAGCCGGCGCACGGAGTCGGCGTGCGTGAGCAGCGCGTCCACCGCGACCACGAGCTCCTTGGTCTCCTCGTCGTCGCCGACCTCGGCGAGCGCGGCCTCCAGGCCGTGCTCGAGGTAGCGCACGACGGGCGACGGCACGACGGGGACGTCGCCGAGGAAGATCTCGCCGGTCGAGCCGTCGATGGCGATGACGTCGCCCTCGTTCACGACGGTCCCGTTGACGGTGAACTTCCTCGCGACGACGTCGACGTCGAGCTTCTCGGCGCCGACGACACAGGTCGTGCCCATGCCGCGCGCGACGACCGCCGCGTGCGACGTCTTGCCGCCGCGCGAGGTGAGGACGCCGACCGCGGCGATCATGCCGCCGAGGTCGTCGGGGTTGGTCTCGCGCCGGACGAGGATGACCTGCTTGCCCTGGGCCGCCCACGCGGCCGCGGTCGGCGAGGAGAACACGGCCTGCCCGACCGCGGCACCCGGCGAGGCCGCCATGCCCTTGGCCAGCAGCGTGCGCTGGGCGTGCGCGTCGAACTGCGGGAACATCAGCTTCGAGAGCTGCTCGCCGGTCACCCGCTCGATCGCCTCGTCGAGGGTGATCAGGTGCTCCTCGACCAGCTGGTGCGCGATACGGAACGCGGCGGCGGCGGTGCGCTTGCCGACGCGCGTCTGGAGCATCCACAGCTTGCCCCGCTCGACCGTGAACTCGATGTCGCACAGGTCGCGGTAGTGGGTCTCCAGGCGGCGCATCACCTGGCGCAGCTCGGTGTACGCCTTCGGGTCGATCTTCTCCATGTCGGCCAGCGACAGGGTGTTGCGGATGCCGGCGACGACGTCCTCGCCCTGCGCGTTCGTCAGGTAGTCGCCGTAGTCGCCCTGCTCACCCGTGGAGGGGTCGCGGGTGAAGCAGACGCCCGTGCCGGAGTCCTCGCCGAGGTTGCCGAAGACCATGGACTGGACGTTGACGGCGGTGCCGAGGTCGTCCGAGATCCGCTCGCGGCGGCGGTAGAGGCGCGCCCGGTCGGTGTTCCAGGAGTTGAAGACGGCCTCGACGGCCAGGTCGAGCTGCGCGCGCGGCGTCTGCGGGAAGTCCTTGCCCGTCTCTTCCTTGACGATGGCCTTGTAGACGCCCACGAGCTCCTTGAGGTCGTCGGCGGTCATCTGCGGGTCGGCCGTGTAGCCCTTGGCCTTCTTCGCGTGGTCCAGAGCGTCCGCGAACTTGTCCCCGTCGATGTCGAGCACGGTCTTGCCGAACATCTGGATGAGGCGGCGGTAGGAGTCCCAGGCGAAGCGCTCGTTGTTCGAGAAGCGCGCGAGGCCGTCGACCGTCTCGTCGTTGAGGCCGACGTTGAGGACGGTCTCCATCATGCCCGGCATGGAGAACTTGGCGCCCGAGCGGACCGACACCAGCAGGGGGTCCTTCACGTCGCCGAGGTGGCGCCCGAGGGCGTCCTCCAGGGTGCGGACGGCCTTCGTGACCTCGACCCGCAGCTCCGGCGGGACCTCGCCCGTCTGCATGTAGACGCGGCACGCGTCGGTCGTGATCGTGAAGCCGGGCGGTACCGGCAGGCCGAGGTTGGTCATCTCGGCGAGGTTCGCGCCCTTGCCACCGAGCAGGTCCTTGAGGTCCTTGTTGCCTTCACTGAAGTCGTAGACGTACTTCGCCACGGTGAGCCTCTCTACCTCCGGACGCCCGCCTCGTTGCCGACGTCCACGCAACTCCCAAGACTGCGGGAGCCGGGTCCATCTTCGAGGGGACCTTGGGCCCTGCGGAAGACCTCGCGGGAGGGCGTTCGCGGACCCGTGCGCAGGGCCCTCACCTGCGTTCGGATGCTGGACACGGGGTTTCCACCGGGCGGTCTCGGGCCATCAGACCCGGGGCCGAAGGTCACACGTGATCATCGTGGGGCCCCCCTAGCGTGAAAGAGACAACGATGTCCCTCCTCCACGCACGCATGGGGTTGATCGTGAGCACACGAACAGAAAGCACAGTCCCCGCGCCGCACCGGCGCCCGCGCCGCGCAGCGGCGCTGACCGGCCTCGCCGGCCTCGTCGGGCTCGCCCTCACGGGCTGCTCGTCGGAGAGCTCGGCGTCGGGCGGGGAGTCCCATGGCGGCGAGGTGAACCTCGAGGTCCCGAGCCTGAGCGACGTCGCCATCGTCGGTGGCGGTGAGGGCTCCGGCCGGATGCTCCTGCTCCTCGGCCTCGTGGTCTGCGCGATGGGCCTCCTCTTCGGCTACCTGGTCTACCGCCAGCTGAGGACGCTCCCGGTGCACCCGACCATGGGCGAGGTCGCCGACCTCATCTTCACCACCTGCAAGGCGTACCTGCTCAAGCAGGGCAAGTTCCTCATGGTGCTGTGGGGGTTCATCGCGGCGGTCATCGTCGTCTACTACGGCGTGCTCGTCGAGCTGCCCTGGGGCAAGGTCGCGATCGTCATCGCGTTCAGCCTCGTCGGCATGGCGGGCTCGTACTCCGTGGCCTGGTTCGGCATCCGGGTCAACACCTTCGCCAACGCCCGCACGGCGTTCGCGTCGCTGTCCGGCAAGCCGCTGCCCATGCACCGGATCCCCATGAAGTCCGGCATGTCGATCGGCATGGTGCTGATCAGCCTCGAGCTGCTGACCATGCTCGTCATCCTGCTGTTCCTGCCCGGTGACATCGCCGGCGCCTGCTTCATCGGCTTTGCCATCGGCGAGTCGCTGGGTGCGGCCGCGCTGCGCATCGCCGGCGGCATCTTCACCAAGATCGCCGACATCGGCTCCGACCTCATGAAGATCGCCTTCAAGATCAAGGAGGACGACGCCCGCAACCCCGGCGTCATCGCGGACTGCACCGGCGACAACGCCGGCGACTCGGTCGGCCCGTCGGCCGACGGCTTCGAGACCTACGGTGTCACCGGCGTCGCGCTCGTGACCTTCGTGCTCCTCGCCGTCGACAGCACGGCCGTCCAGGCCAGCCTGCTCGTCTGGATCTTCGCCGTCCGCGCGATCATGGTCATCGCCTCCGCGATCTCCTACCTCGCCAACGACGCCTGGGCCCGCGCCAAGTACGCGAGCGCTGAGCGGTTCGACTTCGAGGCTCCGCTCAGCTCGCTCGTCTGGATCACCTCGGTCGTGTCGATCCTGGGCACCTTCGGCATGACGTACGTCGTGCTCGGCGAGGTCGGCGACGGCTCCCTGTGGTGGAAGCTGTCGGCGATCATCTCCTGCGGCACCATCGCGGGCGCGCTCATCCCCGAGCTGGTCAAGGTCTTCACCTCGACCAAGAGCCGGCACACCCAGGAGGTCGTGAAGAGCACCCGTCAGGGCGGCGCCTCGCTGAACATCCTGTCCGGCCTGGTCGCGGGCAACTTCTCCGGCTACTACCTCGGCATGGCGATCGTCGCCCTCATGGGCGGCGCGTTCCTCATCAGCGAGCAGGGCCTGGACGAGATCATGCTCGCCCCCGCCGTGTTCGCCTTCGGCCTGGTCGCCTTCGGGTTCCTCTCCATGGGACCGGTCACCATCGCCGTCGACTCCTACGGGCCGGTCACCGACAACGCGCAGAGCGTGTACGAGCTGTCCCTCATCGAGGAGGTCGAGGGCATCGACGCCGAGCTCAAGGAGACCTACGGCGTCGACGTCCAGTGGGACAAGGCCAAGCAGATGCTCGAGGAGAACGACGGCGCGGGCAACACCTTCAAGGCCACCGCGAAGCCCGTGCTCATCGGCACCGCCGTCGTCGGCGCGACCACGATGATCTTCTCGATCATCATGGCGCTGACCGGCGGGCTCGAGGAGGGCCTGGAGAACCTGTCCCTCATGCACGCGCCGCTGCTGCTCGGCCTCATCACCGGTGGCGCGGTCATCTTCTGGTTCACCGGCGCGTCGATCCAGGCCGTGACCACCGGCTCCTACCGGGCCGTCGAGTTCATCAAGAGCACCATCAAGCTCGACGGTGTCACCAAGGCGAGTGCCGAGGACTCCCGCAAGGTCGTGGAGATCTGCACCCAGTACGCCCAGCAGGGCATGCTGAACATGTTCCTCGGGATCTTCTTCTCGACCCTCGCGTTCGCCTTCGTGGAGCCGTTCTTCTTCATCGGCTACCTGATCTCGATCGCGATCGTCGGCCTGTACCAGGCGATCTTCATGGCGAACGCCGGCGGCGCCTGGGACAACGCGAAGAAGATCGTCGAGGTCGACCTGCACGCCAAGGGCACGGCCCTGCACGACGCGTCGATCGTCGGCGACACCGTCGGCGACCCGTACAAGGACACCTCGTCCGTCGCGCTCAACCCGGTCATCAAGTTCACGACCCTGTTCGGCATGCTGGCCGTCGAGCTCGGCGTGATGCTGACCGACGACGGCAACGGGACCCTCGTGCACGTGCTCGCCGCGGTCTTCTTCCTGGCGTCGGCCTACTTCGTGTGGCGGTCGTTCTACGGCATGCGCATCCAGGCCTCGATGACCGACGAGTCGGACGCCGAGGCGCCCACCCCGGACGACGCCGATGTCACACCTGCGGCGCTGGACGAGGCAGCGGACGCAGAGAAGGCTGAGGTCTAGCCGGACGACGCGTGACGCGCCCCGTTGCGCCCGCCGGCAAGGACGGGCGCAACGGGGCGCTCGCACGTTCAGGGGAGCTCGGATGAAGATCGCGATCCGATACAGCGGTGCACTCGTGGACAACGAGGGTCACGTCGTCGGCCACGACGCCGGCGCCACCCTGGTCCGCCGGCTGCTGCGGGTGTTCCCGGAGTCCAGCCTCATCGGCCCGGGGCCGCGCCACGGGGACGGGTTCGACGTCGTGCCGCTGGAGTTCGTCGACGGGGAGACCACGCTGGTCATCTCGATGGACGTGCTGGACGGCATGGACGTCTGGCGCACCCTGAAGGCCGGGTGCGACGAGCCCCGGGTCATGAACTTCGTGTGGTGGAACACCTCCGAGCGCAACCACCCGGTCGAGCGCGCGATGCTCGGGCTGTCCTGCGCGCTCTTCCCGACGTTCGCCAACTCCGAGCGCACCGCCAACGAGGTCCGCGAGATCGTCAACGCGACCACCATCCAGCCGCTCGCCGAGAAGGCGCGCATCGCCTGGGTGAACCTCGGCTTCCGCCACGAGCACGTGCAGCCGCGCCAGGAGCCCGCGGTCCCGGTCGTGCTCTACCCCGCCATCTACCTGTCGGACCGCAAGCAACCGCAGCTGTTCCTCGACGTCGTCGAGCGGCTGGTCAAGCGGACGCCGATCCGCGTCGAGGCCCGCCTGCACGAGTCCCACCTCGTGTCGGAGAAGGCGATGAAGCTGTCCCGGCGCGAGTGGGCGTGGGTGGGGCCGCTGACCGCGAGCCGCGAGCACTACTGGCAGGCGCTGGCCCGCACGACGGCGTTCCTCGCCACGGCCGTCGACGAGTCCTACGGCCTGGCGTACGTGGAGGCGCTGGCGGCGGGCGTCGTCGGCGTGTTCCCCGATCGGCCGTGGGCGCGCGCGCTCGTGCCGGAGGGCTACCCGTTCTTCTACCGGACGCCGGCCGAGGCCGAGGAGCTGCTCTACCGGGCCGTCACCGACACCGCGGCGTGCCGTCGCGAGCTGGACGCGGCGGCCGGCGGCGCGTTCCTCGACTGGCTCAAGGCGCGACACAACGACGACGTCTTCGAGCAGGCGATCGAGGCCCGCGTGAAGGAGTGGTTCGGGGCCTGAGGCCCGCGCACGGGATCAGGCCTGCGTGGGGTCGTCCGGGCCCCAGGCGACCAGACGGATGCGGCGCGCGTCGGCGGCGAGCACGTCGTCGGCGCGCGCCGCGAGCGCGTCCACGGTGTCGGCGCCCGCGCGCACGAACCGCCCGGACAGCCGGTCCAGCCGGCCCGCACCGATGCCGGCGAGCAGGTCGACGACCGCCTCGACCGGCGTCCACTCGGTCCGGCCGGCGTGCATCGGCATCGACGTCGACATGTCGGTGGCCACGACGCCGGGCGCGAGGTCGAAGGCGCGGATGCCCTGGTCGCGGTACTGCGCGTCGAGCGCCGTCGTGAAGCGGGCGAGCGCCGCCTTGCCCACCTGGTAGCCGGTGTACGCCGCCCCGGACCGGTAGGCGAAGCCGCTGTTGACGTTGACGACCCGGCCGCCGCCGCGCGCCGTCATCCCCGGCAGCAGCGCGTGCGTGGCGTTCATCGCGACGCGCAGCGTCCCCTCGACGACCCGCCAGGCGTCGTCGACGTCGTCGTCGGCGAACGGCGCCTCGGCCCGCTCGACCACGCCCGCGTTGTTGACGAGCAAACCGACGCCGCCGAGCGCCGCCTCGACGCGGGCGAGGGCTGCGCGCGTCGCCGCGGCGTCGGTGAGGTCGACCGCCTCGGTGACGCAGACGGCGTCGGACGCGGCCTGCCCGACGAGCGCCGCGGTCGCCACGAGCC
>JAEZZV010000010.1 GCA_023418375.1 Actinomycetes bacterium
CGTTATAACCGAAGAGCCCATCGCGAATGGCGCCTTCCGGACCACCGAAGGCGGCGGCAACCACAGCTCCGGTTACGGCTCCCAGAAGCCCCATCAATGCGCTTATTCGCGAATGGATCGCGATACCGGCAAGGATGATGTAACCGGTGATCCAGTTATCCTGAAAGAATATCTGCCCGATGGCAGTGCCGATGCCCATGTACCAGGTCGGAAGCACATAAGGGACGGCGTAGGAAAACTGTTCCGGCGATACCGGCTTTGCCATCGGACCGGCATCTATGGCATCGAATTTGAGTATCGCGAACAGAAAGAGCCAGCCGACGGGTACGAATGGCATTGTCAGGGGTGCCACCTTGTGCGGCCCCAGAAGCGTAGCGATACTGGCGAAAGCCATGGTGGAGAAAGCGGCGCCACAGATGAGATAGATCGTCATGGCGGGCGACGGCAGTGCGCCGCTGCGGAAATCCGCACTGGTAAACGCTATCAGCGCAAGGGCGACCAGAGCGCCGTTGAACCCGAACAAGCCATCCCGGATCAGCCCCTTGTCAGCCTTGAGGATGATTGCCGTCAGCGTGCTGGCAACAACGCCGAGCACGCAGATGAAAGCATAAATCCAGGAATTGACCAGAATGGCGAACAAAATGACCAGCCCCGACAGAGGATTGTTCTGGAACACCACCTGCCCGATACCGCGCAGCGTCCAATCAACAAACCCCAGAGAAGGATGATCCTGCAAGGCATTGAGCTGCATGGATTTATTCCCCGTCTTTCGTGATCTATTTTCCGCTGACTAGAGCATTTTCTGTTTTGATTGAATCACCGGAAAAACTCTATCTCTTTGTTTTTACGTATGCCTCCCGAAACCGGTTCCCACTTCCGGGAGACATGCTCTAAAACAGAAAATAACGCTGCGCCATCGGCAGAACGTCTGCCGGTTCGCACGTGATCAGTTCACCGTCCACCCGCACCTGATAGCTCTGCGGATCAACCTCCAGTTTGGGGGTAAGCCCGTTATGGATCATGTCCTTCTTGCGGATCGTCCGGATGCCCTTCACCGCAACCAGTTGCTTGCTGAGTTTCAGCTTCTCGCCGATGCCGTCATCCAGCGCCGCTTTCGAGACGAAGGTGACGCCGGTGGAACCAAGCGCCCGGCCCAATACCCCATACATTGGCCGATAATGAACCGGCTGGGGCGTCGAGATCGATGCGTTTGGGTCGCCCATCGGTGCAATCGCAATCATGCCGCCGATCATGACGAGGCTCGGTTTCACGCCGAAGAATTCCGGCTTCCACAATACCAGATCGGCCCGTTTTCCGACTTCGATTGAGCCGATCTCATGGGCAAACCCGTGTGTGATTGCGGGATTGATCGTATATTTGGCGACATAACGTTTGGCGCGGAAATTGTCATTCCTGCTGCTGTCCTGGCTCAGCGGGCCTCGCTGCACCTTCATCTTGTGGGCAGTTTGCCAGCAACGCAGCGTCGTTTCACCGATACGGCCCATGGCTTGAGAATCCGACGACATCATCGAAAACACGCCCAGATCATGGAGAATGTCTTCGGCGGCGATGGTTTCGCGCCGGATGCGGGATTCCGCGAATGCCACGTCCTCGGGGATTTTCGGGCTGAGATGGTGACAGACCATTAGCATATCGAGATGTTCATCGACTGTGTTGATGGTGTAGGGGCGGGTCGGATTGGTTGAGGACGGCAGGATATTTTCTTCGCCCGCCGCTGTGATGATATCCGGCGCATGGCCGCCACCGGCCCCTTCCGTATGGAAACTGTGGATGGTGCGGCCTTTCATGGCAGCAAAGGTATCCTTGACGAACCCGCTCTCGTTCAGCGTATCCGTATGGATAGCGACCTGAATGTCTTCCTCATCGGCAACGTTCAGGCAATTATCGATGGCGGCTGGCGTGGTTCCCCAGTCCTCATGCAGCTTCAGGCCGACAGCACCGGCTCTGATCTGCTCGCGAAGCGGTTCCGGCTTGCTTGCATTGCCCTTGCCGAGCAGTCCCACATTGATCGGAAGCGCTTCGACGGCCTCAAGCATGCGATGGATAGCCCATGGCCCCGGTGTAACCGTGGTTGCGAGCGTGCCGACCGTCGGCCCCGTTCCGCCACCAACCAAAGTCGTTGTACCGCTAGCCAGAGCTTCTTCGGCCTGTTGCGGCGCAATGAAGTGAATATGGGTGTCGATACCGCCAGCGGTGAGAATCTTGCCTTCGCCTGCAATGACGTCGGTCGCAGGTCCGACGATAATGTCGACGCCGGGCTGAATATCGGGATTACCGGCCTTGCCGATCCCTGAGATACGACCTTCCTTGATGCCGACATCGGCTTTGATAATGCCCCAATAGTCGAGAATGATGACATTGGTGATGACCAGATCGGCGGTTTCGGACGAGGGTCGTTGCCCCTGCCCCATACCGTCGCGAATGACCTTGCCGCCGCCGAAGGTTACTTCTTCGCCATAGATGCAGCGATCTTCCTCGACCTCGATGATGAGCTCTGTATCGGCCAGACGCAAACGGTCACCCTTGGTCGGGCCATACAGTTCGGCATAGGCCTGTCTTGAGATCCTTCCCATCTGTCCCTCCTAGAGTTTTCCGTCGATTTTTGCGTTGAAACCATAGACTTCCCGGTTGCCATCCAGCGCCACCAGTTCGACTTCTCGATCCTGTCCCGGCTCGAACCGCACCGCAGTTCCGGCCGGAATATTGAGCCGGAAACCTCTCGTCTGCTCCCGGTCGAAGGCTAGCGCCTCGTTCGTTTCATAGAAATGATAATGCGATCCAACCTGTATCGGCCTGTCGCCCGTGTTCTCCACGGCGATGGTGCGCGTTTCGCGACCATTGTTGAGGTCGATCGACCCGTCTTCGA
>JAEZZV010000039.1 GCA_023418375.1 Actinomycetes bacterium
GAGCCGGCCGCCGAGCCCTCAGGGCGCCGGCGCCGGCGCGGGGTCGGGTCGGGGACCCCGCGTGTCGAACTCGGTGATGACCGCGCGCCAGTACGCGGCGCCGTCCCGGGTCCGGGTGACCAGGCCGGCCTCGACGAGGTCGCGGCGCCTGCCCACCGCGTCGCCGGTGAGCTCGGCGAGCCGGTCGGTGAGCTCGCGCTCGCTCACGCGCGCGTCGACCTCGCCGACCTGCGCGGCCAACCAGCGCAGGACGAGTCGCCGGTCCTCCTGACGCCGGGGAAGGGACTCCAGACGGCCGTGCACCAGGAAGCGTTCGGGTCCGTGCGTCGCGCTCGGCATCCACCGAGCGTGGCACGTCCGGGCCGCTCGTGGCGCGCTCGTTCGCCTGCCGCCGGATGTCCGCGCGCGCGTCACGCGGGGGCCACCGAGGGCTCACCGGCCGGCCACCGCCCGGCCACCGCCCACCCCTAGCGTCGCTGCCATGCCCAGCACGAGCACGCTGTACCTCGTCCGCCACGGCCAGACCGCCTACAACGTCGAGGGTCGCCTCCAGGGCTCGTGCGACTCGCCGCTGACGCCCGCCGGCGTCGACGGGGTGCGCGAGACCGCCGCGCGGCTGGCCGACCGCTCGTTCGTGGCGGCGTACGTGAGCCCGTCCCCACGCGCCCGCCGGACCGCGGAGATGCTCCTGTCCCACCACCGGCGCGTGCCCGTGCGGGAGGTGCCCGGCCTGCGTGAGTTCGGTTTCGGGTCTGCCGAGGCCCGGCGCGAGGTGGACCTGCTCCCCGAGATCGACCCGTACGAGATGTGGGGCGAGATCGTGACGGGGACGTTCAGAGGGTTTCCCGGCGGCGAGGTCGGCGACCGGTACCGGGCGCGGGTCCTGGACGCGTTCGCCGCCGTCGAGTCCCGCCATCCGGAGGGCGACGTGCTCGTCGTCAGCCACTGCCTGACCCTGATGACGTACCTGCTCTCGATCGACCCCGGGTGCACCACGTGGCTGCGGAACGCCGGCGTCTCCGTCGTCGAGCTCGGCGCGCCCCGGCGGGTGGTCTCGGTGGACTCCGCCGACACCTCCGAGGCGGTCCGCGCGGCCCGCTGAGGCGCTCGCCTCCCGGCGTCGGTCCCGTCGCGGCCTAGGCTGGGACGATGCACGACGCCGGACCGCCCCCTCTGGTCCGCCTGCCCGACGGGACGGTCAAGCAGGTGTCACCGCTGACCGGCACCGTCGTCTGGACGGTCCCCGGCCGTGCGCACCGGCTGGTCGGTGCACCGCCTGCGCAGCGCCACCTCATCGACCACGCCCACGACGGCGCGCACTGCGCGTTCTGCCCGGACCGGTACCGCGAGACGCCGCCGGAGAAGTCGCGCCTCGTGCGCACGCCCGACGGCGGCTGGCAGCAGATCACCGGAGTACGCGAGAGCGAGCTCGACGCCACGGTCGCCGAGTTCCGGCGGATCCCGAACCTCTTCGAGATCCTGTCGGTCGACTACTGGCGCGCGAACCACGGTGTCCGGCCCACCGCCGACGCGCGGGCGCGCGCGGCGGCGTACGTCGCCGAGCCCGGCGGCCGCGCCCAGGTGCTGGCGCTGCTGCGGCGTCGGCTCGCCTCACAGGGCGTCACCGACGAGCAGTGGGCGGCCCGCCCGGAGGAGGAGTGGCTCGAGCGCGCCGTGGACCTGTTCTCCGGGACGCACGACGTCGTCGTGGCGCGTCGGCACTTCGCCGACGGGGCGGTGCACGACGACGAGCTGGCCGGCTCGGGGACCCTGACGCCGGCCGAGCACCGGCGCTACGTCGCACTCACGGTGGAGGCGATGGCGGACCTGTACGCCGCCCAGCCGGCCGCCCGGTACGTCGCGGCGTTCCAGAACTGGCTGAAGCCCGCCGGGGCGTCGTTCGACCACCTGCACAAGCAGCTCGTGGCCATCGACGAGCACGGGCCGCGGGCCGAGCGGGTGCTCGCCCGGGTACGCGAGCAGCCCGACGTCTTCACCCGCGTCGTCGAGCACGCCGTGCGCAACCGGCTCGTCATCGCGCGCAACGAGCACGCGGTCGCGGTGGCCGCCGTCGGACACCGGTACCCCTCGGTGGAGGTCTACGCGACGGGCGCGGGCCACCTGCCGTGGGAGCACGACGCGGAGCAGGTCGGCGCGGTCGCCGACCTGCTGCACGCGCTGCACGCCGCGACGGGCGTGACGGTGCCGAGCAACGAGGAGTGGCACCACCGGCCGCGCCTCGCGCCCGAGCCGATGCCGTGGCACGTCGTGGTGAAGTGGCGGGTGTCGACGCTGGCCGGCTTCGAGGGCAGCACGAAGATCAACGTCAACACGCTGGACCCGGCCACCGTGCGCGACCTCGTGGTGACGCGGCTGACCGACCTGCGCGAGGCCGGGGCCGTCGCGCGGATGTGCCTCGGGGACGAGTGCGGAGACTCGGTCGCGCTGCACTACGCCCGCTGACGCGCCCCGGGCGCTGAACTGCGACGTTGCGCGCCGGGGCCGGGAAGGTGCGACCCTGGCCCGCCATGGACCACGACGACGCCGAGCTCGCCCGTCTGGTCGAGCGTGCGCGTTCGGGGTCGCCGGAGGCCTTCGCCGCCCTCTACGAGCGGCTGGCCGGCCCGGTCGCCGGCTACCTGCGCTCGCGCGGGGTGCCCGACGTCGAGGACGCGACCAGCGAGGTGTTCCTCGCGGTGTTCACCGGGCTCGAGCGCTTCGAGGGCGACGGCGACCGCTTCCGCGCCTGGGTCTTCACGATCGCGCACCGGCGCTCCGTGGACCGCTGGCGGCGTGCGGGTCGGGGGCCCGTGCTCCATCCGCTCGACGAAGCGCCGCCCCCGCTCGTGCCGAGCGCGGAGGACGCCGCCCTGGTCGCGCTCGGCGACGACCGCGTCCGGGCGCTGCTGGACCTGCTCAGCCCCGACCAGCGTGACGTGCTGCTGCTCCGGGTCGTGGCCGATCTCTCGCTCGAACAGGTCGCCGCGGTGCTGGGCAGACGTGTGGGCGCCGTGAAGGCGCTCCAGCACCGGGCGCTGGAACGGCTGCGCCGGCACCTGGCAGGGAAGGGCGTATCCCCGTGAGCCCCGCGCGCGATGACACCGACGTGCAGACCACCGAGCGGCTCCTGGCCGGTGAGCCCGTCGACGACGCGGCGGCTCCGGCCGAGCTCGTGGCGCTGGTGGCTGCCCTGCGCACCGCGGGGCGGCAGCCCGCGCCGGCGCCGTCGGCTGCGCTCGCG
>JAEZZV010000068.1 GCA_023418375.1 Actinomycetes bacterium
GCCCACACCCGGGCCGCGCGCCCCGCACCCCGGCCCGACCGGCGGCGCCTGCCCGACGCGCGGCCTGCCGCGTCCTCGTGTACACACCTTCCATGGCCACCGACGACGCGCGGGCAGCCCTGCACGACGGCCTCCGGCTCGCGGCCGTGGCGCTCGCGGAGGCGGACATCCCGTACGCGCTGTGCGGCGGGTATGCCGCGTGGGCCCGCGGGGCGCCGGAGCCCGAGCACGACGCCGACTTCGTCATCCGCGAGCAGGACATCGAGGTGGCGCGCCGCGCCATCGCCGAGGCGGGTCTGGACGTCCAGCAGCCGGCGGAGAACTGGCTGTTCAAGGCGTTCCACAAGGGCGCGCTCGTCGACGTCCTGTTCCGGATGTGCGGGGAGCAGGTGGACCCCGGGCTGTTCGAGCGCACGGACACCATGGAGGTGCTGGCCGTCCGGATGCCCGTGCTCAGCGCGACCGACATCCTGGCCGGACAGCTCAGCGTCCTCGGCGAGCACTACTGCGACATGGGGCACCTGCTGCCGATCGCGCGGGCGCTGCGCGAGCAGATCGACTGGGGGTACGTGCGGCGCGCGGTCGACGACAACCCGTACGCGCGGGCCTTCCTCTTCCTCACCGACGAGCTCGGCGTGACCAGCCCGGACGCGGCGACAGGAGCCCCGGCGGCCTCGCCGCCGGATGCGTGATACCCACGCGGGCGGTCCCGCGCGCTGCTACGTTTCCCGCCATGCCCCCGACCGGCGGCGATCTCGCCGCCCTGCTGCGCAGCCGGGTCCCGCTCGTCGTCCTCGAGACGCGGGACGAGGCGCGGGCGGTCGCCCAGGTGCTCCAGGCGGCCCGCCAGACCACCCCGCCGCCGCCCGTCTTCGAGTGGGCCGCGACGCGCGGCCTCAAGCGGATCGACGCCGACGTCGGTCCCGCCCAGGGGTTCAACGCGGCGCCCGAGAAGGTGCTCACCTTCCTCCTCGACGCCATCCCCGGCGTCTACGTGATGCTCGACCTGCACCCGTACCTCACCGAGCCGACCCTGATCAGGCTCATCAAGGACATCTGCCTCGGCTACGACGCCTGCCCGCGCACCCTGGTGCTGGTCAGCGCCGAGGTCGAGCTCCCCGAGGAGGTCGACCACCTGGCCGCGCGGGTCGAGCTCGCCTACCCCGACGTCGCCGAGCGCCGCGCACTCGTGGACGAGGTCGCCCGCGCGTGGGTGGCCGAGACGGGGACGGCCGTGCGCGCCGACGAGGCCTCGGTCGCCCTGCTCGTGGAGAACCTGGCGGGGCTGCCCGTCAGCGACGTCCGCCGCCTCGCGCGCGCCGCCATCTACGACGACGGCGCGGTGACCGCCGAGGACGTCCCGCTCGTCGCCAAGGCCAAGTACGAGCTGTTGGAGCGGAGCGGGGTCCTGACGTTCGAGCACGACCCCGCCGGCATCGGCGACCTGGCCGGGATGAGCCGCGTCAAGGACTGGCTGGAGATCCGCCGCCCTGCGTTCGACGGCTCGGCGCCGGCGCTCGACCCGCCGCGCGGCATCCTGCTGCTGGGCGTCCAGGGCTGCGGCAAGAGCCTCGCGGCGAAGGTCGCGTCCAAGGTTCTCGGGGTGCCGTTGCTGCGGATGGACCTCGCGTCCGTGCACGACAAGTACGTCGGCGAGTCGGAGCGCAGGCTCCGCGAGAGCCTCGAGGCGGCCGTGGTGATGTCCCCGTGCGTCGTCTGGATCGACGAGATCGAGAAGGCTCTGGCGACCTCCGACGGTGACGCCGGCTCGTCCCAGCGCATCCTCGGCACGTTCCTCACCTGGCTCGCGGAGCGCGAGGGGCGCGTCTTCGTCGTCGCGACGGCGAACGACATCTCGCGCCTGCCACCCGAGCTGATCCGCAAGGGCCGGTTCGACGAGACGTTCTTCGTCGACCTGCCCACCCTCGAGGTGCGCGCCGAGGTGTTCCGCATCCACGCGCGCTCCCGCGGCATCGAGCTGTCCGACGACGCGGTGCACGCGCTCGCGCTCGCCACGGAGGGCTTCTCGGGTGCGGAGATCGAGCAGGTCGTGGTCTCCGCGGCCTACGCGGCGCACGCCGACGGGTCGTCCGTCACCGCCCAGCACCTGCTGCGCGAGGCCTCGGCCACCCGCCCGCTGTCGGTGGTCATGGCCGAGCAGGTGCAGGCGCTGCGCGAGTGGGCCCGGTCGCGCACGGTCGCGGCCGACTGACCCGGCCCGGCGGGCAGGAGCACCCCTGTCGCGCCCGCCGTCGCCCGGAGCATGATGGACGACGGTCGGAGGATCGACGCGGGTCCGACGGGAGGGTCTGCCATGAGAGCGTCGGTGGGTGACGAGGTCGTCGTCGAGTCAGGTCACGTCGCGGGGGCCGTGCGGCACGGCAGGGTGATCGAGGTCCACCACCCGGACGGGACGCCGCCCTACCTCGTGGAGTGGGCGGAGACCGGTGAACGGTCGCTCGTGTTCCCGGGTCCGGACACGCGGGTGATCCCGGTCGAGCGCCTGAACGGCCCGTCGACGCCCTGAGCACGCCAGGCGGCGAGGTCAGCGCGCCTGGACCACCCGTACGACCGTCCCCGCGCCGCTCGCGCGGTCCGCCGGGCGGACGTGGAGCTCGTCGGCGAGCTGCCGAGCGATCCACAGGCCCCGGCCGCGCTCGGCGTCCGCGCGCGGCGCCACGGAGCCGAGCGACCGCGCGTCGGCCCGCCGGGCCAGGTCGCCGTCGTCCCTGACCTCCACGACGACCGCGTCCGCCTCCACCCAGCCGCGCACGGTGCCGCGTCCGCCACCGTGGTCGATGCTGTTGGCGGCGAGCTCGTTGACGGCGACGGTGAGCTCGTCCACGCGGCGGTGCGAGAGGCCGGCGCCGTCCGCGAGGCCCGTGACGAGCCGGCGGACCTCGCCGAGCTGGCCGGCGCCGAACGCCAGGGCCTCGACGCGCGCGATCATGCGGGTGTGCGGCACCTCGGCCGCGCATCTCGCCCGCACGATGTCCACCACCGCCGCTCCTCCCGTCCCCATGGCGACCACGGTAACCGCGGCCCCCGGAGGTCGCGCGTCGGCCGGTGAGCCGGGCGCCGCGGCCGGTCGTGGGGAGCATCGCCTACCGTGGCGTCATGCCCGACGCCCGCCCGCTGCTGCTCCTGGACACCGCGTCGCTGTACTTCCGCGCGTTCTTCGGCGTCCCGGACTCCGTGCGCGCCGCGGACGGGACGCCCGTCAACGCCGTCCGCGGCCTGCTCGACATGATGACGCGGCTGGTCACGGCCCGACGTCCCGGGCGGCTCGTCGCCTGCTGGGACGCCGACTGGCGGCCCGCGTTCCGGGTCGCCGCCATCGCCTCCTACAAGGCGCACCGCCAGGCGGCCGACGGCGGCGAGGACGTCCCGCCCGCCCTCGCGCCCCAGGTCCCGGTCATCGCGGAGGTGCTCGACGCGCTCGGCGTCGCGCGGATCGGGGTGCCGGGGTACGAGGCGGACGACGTCATCGGCGCCCTGACCGCGCGCGAGGCCGCGCGGCCCGCGGGCGAGCGGTCCCCGGTGGAGATCGTGACCGGCGACCGCGACCTGTTCCAGCTGGTCGACGACGCCACGGGCGTCCGCGTGCTCTACACGATCAAGGGCATCGGGGAGCTCGAGTCCGTCGACGAGGCCCGGCTCGCGGAGCGGTACGCCGTCAGCGGTGGGCAGGCGTACGCGGACATGGCGGTCCTGCGCGGCGACCCGAGCGACGGCCTGCCGGGGGTGCCGGGCATCGGGGAGAAGACGGCCGTCGCGCTGCTGCGCCGCTACGGCGACCTGGCCGGGATCCTCGCCGCCGCGGACGCCGGCGACCCGGGCCTGACCGCGTCGCAGCGCTCGCGTCTCGTCCAGGCGTGCGAGTACCTGGCGGTCGCGCCGGCGGTCGTGCAGGTCGCGCGCGACCTCCCGCTCCCGGACGTGCGCGACGACCTCCCGCTCGCGCCCGCGGACCCCGAGCGACTGATGGCCCTCGCCGACCGCTGGCGGCTGGCCTCCAGCCTGACCCGCCTGGTGGACGCACTCGCGCGCTGACCCGTGCACGCGCGCTGACCCGTGCACGCGCGCTGACCC
>JAEZZV010000110.1 GCA_023418375.1 Actinomycetes bacterium
GACGACGCCCGACCGGCGGTCGCGCCCGCGGACGCTCCTGTGCGCGTCAGCCGAGGCGGCAGACGAAGATCGCGGTCCCGGGGAGCAGGGCTCCGCGGACCGGGCCCCAGCCGCCCCAGACACGGTCGTGCCGCGGCGGCCACGGCGGCTCGACGAGGCGCTCGAGCCGGAAGCCTGCGGCGGTGAGCTCCGCGACGTGGTCACCCACGGTCCGGTGGTGCTCCGCGTACGTGACGGTCCCGGCGTCGTCCGTCTCGACGTACGGGCGGCGGTCGAAGTACGAGCGGACGGCGGTCAGACCGTGCTCGGTCGGGTCGTCGGGGAACGCCCAGCGGACCGGGTGGGTGACTGAGAACACCCAGCGACCGCCCGGCCGCACGACGCGCGCCACCTCGCGGTGGATGCGGTCGGCGTCGGCCACGAAGGGGATGGCGCCGAACGCGGTGAACACGACGTCGAACGCGCCGTCCGCGAACGGGAGCGACCGTGCGTCGGCCTGCACCGCGGGGGTGACGACGCCCAGCCGGGCGTCGAGCTCCCGGCCGCGGGAGAGCATCCCGCCGGAGACGTCGGTGGCGAGCGCCAGGGCACCCTGCGCGGCGAGCCAGCGCGAGCACTGGGCGGCCCCGGCGCCGACCTCGAGGACCCGGCGACCCGCGACGTCGCCGAGCAGGTGCACCTGCGACTCCCGAAGGCCCTCGGGGCACCAGCAGAAGTCGTCGGCGCCGAGGAAGGGGCCGTGCTCGTCGAGGTACTCCTCGGCGTTGGCGTCCCACCAGCGGCGGCCAGCGCCGGAGGTGTCCACGCCCTCCTCGGCGAAACCCGCGAATGCTGCAGGCGCCGGCGCAGCGTCGCCGGCCACCGCCCGTGCGGGCTCGGGTGCTGGCTGGGTCATGGTCCCTCCTCCGGCGGTCATCCTGGCAGGACGCACGGCCGGGCGTCGTGCCCCGCGCGCTGGCTAGGGTGGGCGGCTGACGGACCGCCGGACGCGGCCGGCCGGACGACGAGGAGGCGCAGGTGCGGATCGGACTGCTCACGGGTGGCGGCGACGTCCCTGGCCTGAACGCGGTGATCCGCGCGGTCGTCAAGCACGGCATGGGCACGTACGGGCACACGATCGTGGGCTTCCGGGGCGGCTGGCGTGGCGTGGTCGACGGAAACGTCGTCCAGCTCGGGCGACAGGACATCCGCAACGTGCTCCCGGTCGGCGGAACGCTGCTGGGCACGGACCGCTACCACCCGCACCGGAACGAGGGCGGGCTCGAGGCGGTCGCGGCGACGCTCGAGGCCGAGCGCATCGACGCCGTCATCTGCGTCGGCGGCGACGGCACGCTGCACGCGGCGAGCAAGGTCGCCGAGACGGGCGTGAAGGTCGTCGGCATCCCCAAGACGATCGACAACGACGTCGAGGGCACCGACCTGTCCGTCGGCTTCCACACGGCCCTGAACATCGCCACCGAGGCGATCGACCGCCTGCACACGACGGCGGAGAGCCACAACCGCGTGATGGTGGTGGAGGTCATGGGCCGCCACGCCGGCTGGATCGCGGTGAACGCAGCGATCGCCGGCGGCGCCGAGATCGTGCTGGCGCCGGAGGAGCCGTTCGACATCGAGCAGGTCGTCCGGACGATCGCGCACCGGCACCGCGCGCACGCGTCCTTCTCGATCGTCGTCGTGGCCGAGGGCGCCGTCGGGCGCGAGGGGACCGCCCTGGGTGTGGCCGCCGAGCTGGGGCCGCAGGGGCAGATCGTGGCCGGCTCGGCCAGCGAGCGGGTGGCCGCGGAGATCGCCACGCGCACCGGGTTCGACACCCGCGTGACGATCCTCGGGCACATCCAGCGGGGTGGCTCGCCCACGCCGACGGACCGGATCCTGGGCAGCAGGTTCGGTGTCGCCGCCGTGGACGCGATCCAGGAGGGCCGGACGGACGTCATGACGGCGCTGCACGGCGACCGCGTGGAGCTCGTGCCGCTCGCGGAGATCGCCGGAAAGGTGAAGACCGTGCCGGTGGACATGCTGCGGGCGGCCAAGGTGCTGGCCTGACGCCCGACCCCGCGCTTTGACCGGTCCTTGCGCGGGCACCTAGGATTGTCCGCGGTGTCGCACGTCCCGATTCGGGTCCGTCGCGGGTCCAACCCCTCGACGCTGCACCAGCCGCACCAAGCCGCACGACCACCCTGTCCGCACTACTTCCTGTCCGCATCGGAGCCCAAGACTCAATGACCATCTCCACCACCCGGCCGGCCCCGCCGCAGGTCGCGATCAACGACATCGGCTCGAGCGAGGACCTCCTCGCCGCGATCGACGCGACCATCAAGTACTTCAACGACGGCGACATCGTCGAGGGCACCGTCGTCAAGGTTGACCGTGACGAGGTCCTGCTCGACATCGGCTACAAGACCGAGGGTGTCATCCCCTCTCGCGAGCTCTCGATCAAGCACGACATCGACCCGGACGACGTCGTCAAGGTCGGCGACGCGGTCGAGGCCCTTGTCCTCCAGAAGGAGGACAAGGAGGGTCGGCTGATCCTGTCCAAGAAGCGCGCCCAGTACGAGCGTGCCTGGGGCACCATCGAGCGGATCAAGGAGGAGGACGGCGTCGTCACCGGCACCGTCATCGAGGTCGTCAAGGGTGGCCTCATCCTGGACATCGGTCTGCGTGGCTTCCTGCCCGCGTCCCTCGTCGAGATGCGGCGCGTCCGCGACCTCCAGCCGTACGTCGGCAAGGAGATCGAGGCGAAGATCATCGAGCTCGACAAGAACCGCAACAACGTCGTCCTCTCGCGCCGGGCCTGGCTCGAGCAGACGCAGTCCGAGGTGCGCTCGACCTTCCTGCAGACGCTGCAGAAGGGCCAGGTCCGTCCGGGCGTCGTGTCGTCGATCGTCAACTTCGGTGCGTTCGTGGACCTCGGCGGCGTCGACGGTCTCGTGCACGTCTCGGAGCTGTCCTGGAAGCACATCGACCACCCGTCCGAGGTCGTCGAGGTCGGCCAGGAGGTCACGGTCGAGGTGCTCGACGTCGACTTCGACCGGGAGCGGGTCTCGCTGTCGCTGAAGGCGACGCAGGAGGACCCGTGGCAGGCGTTCGCCCGGACGCACGCCATCGGCCAGGTCGTGCCCGGCAAGGTCACCAAGCTCGTTCCGTTCGGCGCCTTCGTGCGTGTCGAGGACGGCATCGAGGGCCTCGTGCACATCTCCGAGCTCGCGCAGCGTCACGTCGAGCTGCCGGAGCAGGTCGTCAACGTCGGCGACGAGACGTTCGTCAAGGTCATCGACATCGACCTCGAGCGTCGTCGCATCTCGCTGTCGCTCAAGCAGGCGAACGAGGGCGTGGACCCGAGCAGCGAGGACTTCGACCCGGCGCTGTACGGCATGGCCGCCGAGTACGACGAGAAGGGGAACTACAAGTACCCCGAGGGCTTCGACCCGGAGACGAACGAGTGGCTGCCCGGCTACGAGGCCCAGCGCGAGGCGTGGGAGGCCCAGTACGCGGCCGCCCACGAGCGCTGGGAGGCGCACAAGAAGCAGGTCGCCGAGGCCCAGCGGGCCGACGCGGAGGCTGTCAGCGGTGCGTCCGACGAGGGCGCCGCGGCGTCGAGCTACTCCTCGTCGGGTGACACCGAGGCGACGGGCACGCTCGCCTCGGACGAGGCGCTCGCCGCGCTGCGCGAGAAGCTCACGGGCAACTGACGGAGCGGGCGGCGTCGCCGCCCGCCGTCGGCCAACCAGGTCGAGGGGCCGGTCCCGGACGGGGCCGGCCCCTCGCTGTGCCCGCAGGTCGGCGTCGCGCTGCGGCCCCGTCCCGATCTCCGCAGACGCGCTGCCCGGGGCTAGTCTGAGGACGTGCCAGTGCACGAGGACGGCCTGCACGTCGGCGGCCGGGTCCTCCGGGTCGGGCTGACCGGGGGGATCGCCGCCGGCAAGTCTGTCGTGGCCCGGCGGCTCGCCCGCCTCGGTGCTGCGGTGGTGGATCACGACGTGCTCGCCCGGCGCGTGGTCGACGTCGGCACCCCTGGGCTCGCGGCCGTCGTCGAGGCCTTCGGCGACGTGCTGACGTCCCTCGGGCAGCTCGACCGGCAGGCGCTCGGGCGTCGGATCTTCGGCGACCGGGCCGCGCGCGAACGGCTCAATGCCATCGTGCATCCCCTGGTGCGTGCCGCCGCCCACGAGGCGGAGGTGGCGGCCGTCGCCGCGGGGCATCGGGTGGTTGCGCACGACATCCCGCTCCTGGTGGAGACGGGACAGGCGGGGCACTTCGACGTGCTGGTGGTGGTGGACGCGCCCGCGGAGCTCAGGGTGGAGCGGCTCGTCGACGGCCGCGGGCTGACACCCGCCGACGCCTGGGCCCGCCTGGCCGCGCAGGCCGACGACGAGGCGCGACTCGAGGCGGCCGACGTCGTGCTCGACGGATCGGGCTCCGTCGCGGAGCTCGAGGTCCAGGTGGACGCGATGTGGGAACGCTGGGCTGCCGCGGTGGCCCCCGGACCGACGTCACCCGGAGCAACCGCGTGACCGTGCTGCTCACGGGGTTCGAGCCCTTCGAGGGTCAGTCGGTCAACGCCTCGTGGCTGGCCGTCGAGGCCGTGGCCGCCGACTGGTCAGGGCCGCCCCTGCACGTGCGGCGGCTGCCCGTCTCGTTCGCCGCGGCGCCCGTCGCCCTGCTCGTCGCGCTCGAGGAGACGTGCCCGGACCTCGTCGTGTGCGTGGGGGAGGCGGGGGAGCGGGCGGCGCTCGAGATCGAGCGGGTCGCCATCAACGTGGCCGACGCGCGGATCCCCGACAACGACGGGGCGCGGCCGGTCGACGAGGCCGTGGTCCCCGACGGGCCTGTCGCCCACCTCACCGGCCTGCCGCTGCGACGGTGCGTGGATGCGGCGACCCGCGCAGGCGTCCCAGCCGCGGCGTCGAACACGGCCGGCACGTTCGTGTGCAATGCGGTCTTCTACACGCTCGCCCAGGCCATGGCGGGGACGGCGGCGCGGTACGGGTTCGTGCACGTGCCGCGGGCCCCGGAGCAGGTGCCGACCGGCGGCATGGCGACATCGCTGGCCGCGCGTGGGCTCACCGCGGTGCTCGACGCGTGCCTGCTGGCGTGACCGCGGGCCGCCGGCGAGCGGGCGGCCTCAGCCCGCGTAGGTCGGCATCACGACGTGCGCCCGCGCGGGGAGGGCACGTGGCGCCGCCGCCGGGCTCGCGGACTCGCCGGGTCCCTGCGGGGTGCTCGGGTCATCCGTGCCTCCGGGGGCCCGGGTGTCGCCAGGATCCTGGGGGTCGCCGGGATTCTGGGGCTCGCCCGGACCGACGGGCGTGCACGGCTCGAGCTCGACGAAGCGGTAGCGACCGGTGGAGATCCGGGAGTCGTCGGCGGGACTGGTGAGCACGCCCGTGGCCACCAGGGCGGCGACCCGGTCGCGCATCTCCTGGGTGCCGTACTTGTACACGTCGACCTGGACCGCGCCCTCGCCGCAGGCGGGGACGCCGCCGGGCAGGTAGGTCTGCGGCCAGGTCGCCCATCCCTGGAACGGTCCGGGCATGAGCCACGCGACCTCGATGGTCTGGGAGAGCTCCGCCGCGTCGTGCTCTGGGCCGGCCTGGGCGGCAGCGGGCGTCAGGAGCACGAGGAGCGCCGCCGCGGCAGCCGCGCGATATGTCCGACTCACGGTGGATTCCCCTTTCACCCGATGTGAGCCGTAGTTAAACACCTGGTCCCTCTTGGTCACCATGTGTCAGGTGCGTGACGGCCGAACTTCACCCGCTCGGCGCAGGTCTCGCGGGTGTCGCCGTGCGCGGCGTCCGTGGAGCCGCGGGCGCCGGCCCCGGGCGCGGACCGTGTCGGTGGCCCGGCGTACCGTGGTCCGGTGCGTCCCGTGACCGACCTCCAGCGTCGGATGACCCCGTTCGAAGTCGTCTCCGAGTACCGACCCTCCGGTGACCAGCCCCAGGCCATCGACGACCTCGCGGACAGGATCCAGGCGGGGGAGAAGGACGTCGTCCTGCTCGGCGCGACCGGAACGGGCAAGTCCGCGACGACCGCCTGGCTCATCGAGCGCCTCCAGCGCCCGACCCTCGTCATGGCTCCGAACAAGACGCTCGCTGCCCAGCTCACGACCGAGTTCCGCGAGCTGCTGCCGAACAACGCCGTGGAGTACTTCGTCTCGTACTACGACTACTACCAGCCCGAGGCGTACATCGCGCAGACGGACACCTACATCGAGAAGGACTCCTCGATCAACGAGGAGGTGGAGCGGCTGCGGCACTCGGCGACGAACTCGCTGCTCACCCGCCGCGACGTCGTCGTGGTGGCCTCCGTGTCGTGCATCTACGGGTTGGGCACCCCGCAGGAGTACGTGGATCGCATGGTCCCCGTCGCCGTGGGGGACCAGATCGAGCGGGACCAGCTCCTGCGTAGGTTCGTCGCGATGCAGTACACGCGCAACGACATGGCGTTCACCCGCGGGACGTTCCGCGTGCGCGGCGACACGGTGGAGATCATCCCGGTGTACGAGGAGCTGGCTGTCCGGATCGAGTTCTTCGGGGACGAGGTCGAGGCGATCCAGATGCTGCACCCCGTCACGGGGGACGTGCTCCGGTCCGAGCAGCAGACGTTCCTGTTCCCCGCGTCGCACTACGTGGCCGGCCCGGAGCGCATGGAGCGGGCCACGGCCGGGATCGAGGCCGAGCTCGAGGAGCGGCTCGCCGAGCTCGAGGCGCAGAACAAGCTCCTGGAGGCGCAGCGGCTGCGCATGCGCACCACCTACGACCTGGAGATGATGCGCCAGGTCGGCTCGTGCTCGGGCATCGAGAACTACTCGAGGCACATCGACGGCCGGGCACCCGGGTCGCCGCCGAACACCTTGCTGGACTACTTCCCCGAGGACTTCCTGCTCGTCATCGACGAGTCGCACGTGACCGTCCCGCAGATCGGGGCGATGTACGAGGGCGACATGTCCCGCAAGAGGTCGCTCGTCGAGCACGGCTTCCGGCTGCCCTCGGCGATGGACAACCGGCCGCTGCGTTGGGAGGAGTTCGTCGACCGCATCGGGCAGACCGTCTACCTGTCCGCCACGCCCGGCCCCTACGAGCTCGCGCAGTCCGACGGCGTGGTCGAGCAGATCATCCGGCCGACCGGCCTCGTGGACCCCGAGGTGGTGATCAAGCCGACGCGGGGGCAGATCGACGACCTGCTCGACGAGATCCGCACCCGGACCGAGCGCGACGAGCGCGTCCTGGTCACGACGCTGACCAAGAAGATGGCGGAGGACCTCACCGACTACCTGCTGGAACGCGGCGTCAAGGTGCAGTACCTCCACTCGGAGGTCGACACGCTGCGCCGCATCGAGCTGCTGCGCGAGCTCCGGCTCGGGACCGTGGACGTGCTCGTCGGCATCAACCTTCTGCGGGAGGGCCTGGACCTGCCCGAGGTCTCGCTGGTGAGCATCCTCGACGCGGACAAGGAGGGGTTCCTGCGGTCCGAGACGTCGCTCATCCAGACGATCGGGCGCGCGGCCCGGAACGTCTCCGGCCAGGTGCACATGTACGCGGACGCCATCACACCGTCGATGGCTCGGGCGATCGACGAGACGAACCGCCGACGCGAGAAGCAGCTCGAGTACAACCGCGTCAACGGCGTCGACCCCACCCCGCTGCGCAAGCGGATCGCGGACGTGACGGACATGCTTGCCCGGGAAGACCTCGACACCTCAGAGCTCCTCAAGGGCGGCTACCGGCAACCGGCTCGGGGTGGTCGCGGCGCCCCTACTCCGGCGGGTTCGGGACCGGAGCACGCGTCCCGTCGGGCCGACGTGCCGGCGGCGGACCTCGCCGAGCTCGTCCAGGAGCTCACGGAGCAGATGCATGTGGCCGCGGGGGAGCTCCAGTTCGAGCTGGCAGCCCGGCTGCGGGACGAGATCGCGGACCTCAAGCGGGAGCTGCGCAAGGCGCGTGCCGCGACCGCGTGAGCGACGAGCACGCTGCGACGCGCGTCCCCCCGACGTCGAGCCGACCCTCGTGCGTGCGGGCGGCGTCCGCGCAGGTCGTAGCCCTGGCCGGTCTTGATCGCGCCAGAACACACAGAAACACGCCATACGGGTGAAGTGGTCGCCAAAACAGGACAAAATCGGGCATAGTTCTCGCCGGACGTACTGGTCCGTATCCCCCGTCACGAGGACTCTCCACTATGCGTATCGCGCGTCGTTCCACGCTCGCGGCCCTTACCACGGGCCTCATCATCGCCCTGCTCCCCGCCGCCGCGAACGCGTGCGACGACCGGGGCCCCTGGCCTGGCCACGGTGACCGCCCGGTCGAGCTGACGCTCATCTACGTCTACCCGAAGGTGAACCCTGCGGCTCCGGCCTCGTGGGACAACTCCGGTGAGCAGCACCTGATCCAGGTGCGCGACGGTCTGTCGTGGACCGACTCCATCGACCGCACGCTCCTGCCGGCCGAGGTGTGCGGCGACGGCTGGGGGGTGCAGGAGGACAAGACCCGGGGCGTGGCCCGAGACGCCGTCCCGACGGTCGTGGACCGTCGCACCTGGACGGGCGTGCTCACCTGGCCGCAGCTCGTCGACGCCCGCCACCGCGACCTGTCGCAGTACGTGGAGGTCCCCGCGTGTGAGCCTGTCGTCCCGCCGATCACGCCCCCCACGACCCCGCCGACCACGCCGACCACGCCGACCACGCCCCCCACGACCCCGCCGACCACGCCCCCCGCGACCCCGCCGACCACGCCCCCCGCGACCCCGCCCGCGACGCCTCCGGCCACCCCGCCGGCGACGCCTGTGGTGACTCCGCCACCGGCGCCCGTGGTGCTC
>JAEZZV010000127.1 GCA_023418375.1 Actinomycetes bacterium
CCGGACGGCCGTGCGCACGTCGGCGCGGGCGGCGTCGTCGGGGTCGGCGAGCCACCGGGCCAGGGCGGCCCGGCCGACGTCGGGGTCCGTGCGGCGGCGGGGAGGCACGCAGCCAAGCCAACCACCCCGCCCGCCGCGGCGCTGCGGGACACTGGTGACCGGCGAGGAGGGCACATGGGCGAGATGTCGGGCGAGGACCTGCGGACGCGGCTCGCGGCACTGGTGGACGACGCGCGGGCGGCCGGGCTGGGCTGGGACGAGCTGGCCGCGGCGCTGGGCTCGGCGGCCGACGACGCACGGGTCAGGGCGGGTGCGGACGCACCGGAGGCCCCCGGCCCGACCCCCGCCGGGGTCGTCGGTCAGGCACCACCCGGGGTCGTCGGTCAGGCACTCGGCCCGGACCCCGGCGCAGCACGGGCCGAACACGCCCCCGAGCGCACGGCGAAGATCGGGCCGGTGACGATGTTCACCGAGATGGACGCGCTCGAGCGGGCCGGTCGGCACGGCTGGACCGTCGTCGGCAGCGGGTCGGCCATGCACGTCGTCGCACACACGGGCGAGCAGTGGGAGTACCGCCGGGTCTTCGCGTCGCGGGCGACCGGGCGCGCACTCGAGGCCGACGGCTGGCGGCGGTTCAGCAGCGGCTGGTTCCCCTGGGGCTACTACCAGCGCCCGACGGGCCGGCCCCCGGAGGCGGAGCAGGCCGTCGGCGGCTTCCTCCTGGAGCCCTGAACCCGAGCGGGGCACGGTTCCCCGCAGACGACGACGGGCGCCCCGGCCAGGCCGGGACGCCCGTCGCGCAGTGCCCGGCCGGGACCGGGGACCGCGACCGCTCAGATGATGCCGAACGCCAGCATCGCGTCGGCGACCTTCTGGAAGCCGGCGATGTTCGCACCCAGGACGTAGTTGCCCGTGTGGCCGTGCTGCTCCGCGGTCGCGGCGCAGTCGGCATGGATGTTCTTCATGATCTCGGTGAGCCGGGCCTCGGTGTGCTCGAACGTCCACGAGTCGCGGCCGGCGTTCTGCTGCATCTCTAGCGCGGACGTGGCCACGCCACCGGCGTTGGCGGCCTTGCCCGGGCCGAACAGCACCCCGGCCTCCTGGAACAGGGCGACCGCGTCCGGCGTCGTCGGCATGTTCGCGCCCTCGGCGACGGCGAGGACGCCGTTGGAGACGAGGGTCCGCGCGTCGTCCCCGGTGAGCTCGTTCTGCGTGGCGCACGGGAGCGCGACGTCCACGGGGACGTCCCAGACCGAGCCCTGGGTGACGAGCGTCGCGGAGCCGCGCTCGGCGACGTAGTCGGCGACCCGGCCGCGCCGGACCTCCTTGATCTCCTTCATGAGCGCCAGGTCGACGCCGGCCTCGTCGAGCACGTAGCCGGAGGAGTCGGAGAACGTCACGACGGTCGCACCGAGGGCCTGCGCCTTCTCGACGGCGTAGATCGCCACGTTGCCGCCGCCCGAGACGGCGACACGCTTGCCCTCGAGCGACTGGCCGCGCGTCTTGAGCATCTCGGAGGCGAAGATGACCGTGCCGTAGCCGGTCGCCTCGGTGCGGACCAGCGAGCCGCCCCAGGCCAGGCCCTTGCCCGTGAGCACGCCGGACTCGTAGCGGTTGGTGATCCGCTTGTACTGGCCGAAGAGGTAGCCGATCTCGCGGCCGCCGACGCCGATGTCGCCCGCGGGCACGTCGGTGTACTCGCCGAGGTGCCGCCACAGCTCGGTCATGAAGGACTGGCAGAAGCGCATGACCTCGGCGTCGGACTTGCCGTGCGGGTCGAAGTCCGAGCCACCCTTGCCACCGCCGATGGGCAGGCCGGTCAGGGCGTTCTTGAAGATCTGCTCGAAGCCCAGGAACTTGATGATGCCCAGGTAGACCGAGGGGTGGAAGCGCAGGCCGCCCTTGTACGGGCCGAGCGCGGAGTTGTACTCGACGCGGAAGCCGCGGTTGATGTTGACCTTGCCCTTGTCGTCCACCCACGGCACCCGGAAGATGATCTGCCGCTCCGGCTCGCACAGCCGCTCCAGGACGGCGAGGTAGTCGGGGTTCTTCTCGACGGCCGGGCCGAGCGTGTCGAACACCTCGCGGACGGCCTGGTGGAACTCCACCTCGCCGGGGTTGCGGCGCAGGACCTGCGCGAAGACGGGCTCGAGGGCACTGTGCATGGGAGTTGCTCCTTCAGACCGGGCCGTCAGGTGCCCGGGGGTGGTGGGGCGAGCACGCCGGGGGTGGCCCGGCTCCGACACCCGCGCCCCGAGTCGCCGTCGGGTGTGACGGCCGTTCGACGTGCGGGGATCGCGGCTTGCGACCGCGGTCCAAGGGTCAATGGTCGTGAGTATCTTGATGTCGAGATTGGGACCGGAGTCCCGGGCCGGTGTGGTGTGCGTCACATCGCCGGGGACGCCCTTCGTCGGCACGCTAACCGACACGGCGGGCGGCGTGCCAAAGGCGTCCGCGCCTCGGCTCAGCCGGCCTCGAGGTCGGGCGACGCGGGCCCCACGGTCACGCGACGTGGGCCCGCAGGGTCACGCGACGTGGACCTGCAGGGTCACGCGACGTGGGCCCGCAGGGTCACGCGAAGTAGGCCCGCAGGGTCGCGCGGCTCGCCTCCGCGAGCGCGGCGACCGGCACGGCGAACTGGTCGGCCACGACCAGCGCCGGGCCCGCGCCCTCCGCCGCCTCCGACCCCTCAGGTGCCTCGTCGTCGGTCACACCGATCCGCAGGGCGGGCACCCCACGGCCGGTGCAGACGTCGGCGAACCGCACCTCCTCGCTGCGCGGGACGGCGACCAGCGCCCGCGCGGCCGACTCGCTGAAGAGCGCCTCGAAGGGGGTCACCCCGTCCCGCTCGCACAGCGCGACCAGGTCCACGACGGCGCCCGTCCCGTAGCGGGTGCACGCCTCCGCGAGCGCGACCGCCAGGCCGCCCTCGGCGAGGTCGTGCGTGGCGTCGACGAGCCCGTCGCGCGCAGCGGTGACGAGCACCGCCGCGAGCGCTCGCTCGGCGGCCAGGTCCACCGTCGGCGGCAGCCCACCCAGGTGAGAGTGCACGACGTCGGCCCACGCCGAGCCGTCCAGCTCGCCGCGCGTCGCGCCCAGCAGGTAGATCGCCAGGCCCGGCGCGCGCCAGCCCGAGGGGACCACGCGGGCGACGTCGTCCACCACGCCCAGGACGCCCGCGACGGGCGTCGGGTGGATCGACGAGTCGATGAGGCCCGGCTCGCCGGTGCCGTTGTAGAGCGACACGTTGCCGCCGGTCACGGGCACGCCGAGCTCGAGGCACGCGTCGGCCAGTCCGGTGATCGACTGGACGAGCTGCCACATCGCGTCCGGGTCCTCGGGCGAGCCGAAGTTGAGGCAGTCGGTGACCGCGCGCGGCCGGGCGCCGACCGTCGCGACGTTGCGGTACGCCTCCGCGAGGGCGAGCTGCGCGCCCGCGTACGGGTCGAGCTTCGCGTAGCGGCCGTTGCCGTCGGTGGCGAGCGCGACGCCGAGGCCCGTGGCCTCGTCGACGCGGATCACGCCGGCGTCGTCGGGCTGGGCGAGGGCCGTGTTGCCCTGCACGAATCGGTCGTACTGGTCGGTGACCCACGCCTTGCTCGCGAGGTTCGGCGACGCCAGCAGGCGCAGCAGCGTGGCCCGCAGCTCCTCGCCGGTCTGCGGACGCGCGAACCGCGCCGCGCCCGCGGGGCCGGAGATCGTGTCCGCCTGGAGCGCGTCCTGCCATGCCGGGCGCGCGTACGGGCGGTCGTAGACCGGGCCCTCGTGCGCGACGGTCCGCGGGTCGACGTCGACGATGCGGTGGCCGAAGTGGTCGATCGTCAGGCGCCCGGTGTCGGTGACCTCGCCGATGACGGCCGTCTCGACGTCCCACCTGCCGGTGATCGCGAGGAACCGGTCGAGGTTGGCGGGCGTGACGACCGCCATCATCCGCTCCTGCGACTCCGACATCAGGATCTCGCCGGCGGTCAGGGTGGGGTCGCGCAGCAGCACCTTCTCGAGGTCGACGTGCATGCCGCCCTCGCCGTTGCTGGCCAGCTCGGAGGTCGCGCACGAGATGCCGGCCGCGCCCAGGTCCTGGATGCCCTCGACGACGCCCGCCTGAAACAGCTCCAGGCAGCACTCGATGAGCACCTTCTCCATGAACGGGTCGCCCACCTGGACGGACGGCCGCTTGCTGGGGCCGCCGTCGTCGAACGTCTCGCTCGCCAGGATCGACGCGCCGCCGATGCCGTCGCCGCCGGTCCGGGCCCCGAACAGGACGACGAGGTTCCCGACGCCGGACGCGTTCGCGAGGTGGACGTCGTCGTGCCGCAGGACGCCCAGGCAGAGCGCGTTGACCAGCGGGTTGCCCTGGTAGGACGGGTCGAAGACCACCTCGCCGCCGATGTTCGGCAGGCCCAGGCAGTTGCCGTAGCCGCCGACGCCGGCCACCACGCCGTGCACGACGCGCGCGGTGTCCGGGTGGTCGACCGCGCCGAACCGCAGCGCGTCCATGACGGCGACCGGGCGCGCGCCCATCGACATGATGTCGCGCACGATGCCGCCGACGCCGGTCGCGGCGCCCTGGTACGGCTCCACGAAGCTCGGGTGGTTGTGCGACTCGATCTTGAAGGTCACGGCCCAGCCGTCGCCGATGTCGACGACGCCCGCGTTCTCCCCCATGCCGACCATGAGGTGCTCGCGCATCGCGTCGGTCGTCTTGTCGCCGAACTGGCGCAGGTGGATCTTGGACGACTTGTACGAGCAGTGCTCGGACCACATCACCGAGTACATGGCGAGCTCGGCGGCCGTCGGGCGGCGACCGAGCAGGTCGACGATCCGGGCATACTCGTCGTCCTTGAGGCCGAGGTCGCGGTACGGGAGAGCCAGGTCGGGTGTCGCCGCCGCGTGGTCGACCGTGTCCGGTGCGTGCTCGGGCCCGGGTGTGCGGGTCTCGTCGGGGTTCATGGTCTCGGTCATGTCGTCCCTACCGGCCGCGCCTGGGTGAACGCGGCACAGGCTACCGGCGCTCGCGGGGTCGCGAGGCCGCGTCTCAGCGTCCCGCGGGCGGGCCGGGAGCGGGCCGTGCGCCGGCCGGGAGTGGGCCCGGCTCGTCCGTCTTCTACCGGTTCGCGGGCTTCTGCGGCTACCGTCGGCCCGTGAGCCTCGCCACGACGCTCGGGCAGACCCGCTTCCACGGCTCGGATCAACCCACCGAGGAGATCCGCCTGACGCGGCGCGCGCTGCGCCCGACGCCGCCGGGCTGGTCCGGGTGGTCGCCCCGCACGCAGCTGGCGCTCGCCGCGCTGGCGCTGGTGACGGCCGTCGTCGGGATCGTGGTCGTCGCGCGCGTGATGACCGCGCAGGACCTGCGGGCCGAGGGC
>JAEZZV010000320.1 GCA_023418375.1 Actinomycetes bacterium
GGGTGGTCCGGGCGCTCGCCGGCTGAGGGACGCGCGCGCCGGGCATCCGCGCAGGTCGCTGCGCGCCGGGCGTGTCGCCGGGGCGCGGGCGCGACCGCGGGTTAGCGTGAGGATCGACCGGACCGAGCACGCCCCGACCCTCGGGTCCACCGTGCCGGTCCTGCAGGACCGGACGAGGATGGAGGCCCGCGATGGCCGGAGCGCTGCGCAAGACGATGCTGTACCTCGGCCTGGCTGAGGCGGACCGGGCTGACGACATGGACTACGTCGAGGAGTACGACGACGAGGAGTACGCGCCGCCGTCGGCGCCGGACGCCCAGCCGGAGTACACGGCGCCCGTGACCCCGATCCGTCGCTCGCCGCGCGCCTCTGCGGCGCCCGAGCTGCGTCGCATCACCACCGTGCACCCCCGCTCGTACAACGACGCCCGGGTGATCGGCGAGGCCTTCCGGTCGGGCACGCCGGTCATCATGAACCTGTCCGAGATGAGCGACGCCGACGCCAAGCGCCTGGTCGATTTCTCGGCCGGCCTCATCTTCGGCCTGCACGGTGCCATCGAGCGCGTGACGGCGAAGGTGTTCCTGCTGTCGCCGGCGCACGTCGAGATCGCGGGCGAGGAGCAGGTCGCCACGGAGGCGCCCCGCTCGGCCTTCTACAACCAGAGCTGACCTTGGGCATCGTCGGCGACGTCCTGGCCCTCGTCGTCTGGGTCTTCCTGCTCGTCCTGTTCGTGCGGCTCGTGCTCGACTGGATCCAGGTCTTCGCGCGTGACTGGCGCCCCCGCGGCGCGGTCCTCGTCCTCGCGGAGGCCGTGTACACGGTGACCGACCCGCCGCTGAAGGCGCTACGGCGGGTCATCCGGCCCCTGTCGATCGGCATGGTGCGGATCGACGTCGCCTTCATGGTGCTGGTCGCCCTCTGCTGGGTTCTGCTCGCCGTCCTGTCGATGGTCTGAGGGACCGCAGCCGGCCCGTCCTGGCCGCTCCCGACGCCGACACGCCGACGCAACCGGCCGCTCACGTGGGTGCGCGGGCCGCGAAGTCCGCTAGCGTGTGGCGTGGCGGTGAGCGACTGCCCGGCCTGACCAGCACTAACGACCGAGGTGACATCCATGGCGCTGCTGACGGCAGACGACGTCCTCAACAAGAAGTTCCAGGCGACCAAGTTCCGCGAGGGCTACGACCAGGACGAGGTCGACGACTTCCTGGACGAGGTCGTGAACACCCTCCGGGTGACGGCAGCCGAGAACGAGGACCTCAAGGCGAAGCTGGCGGCCGCCGAGCGGCGCATCGCCGAGCTCAGCCGCGCGGCCGAGTCGGCCCCCGCCTTCGAGGCGCCGGCCTACGAGGCGCCGGCCCCCGTTCCCGCCCCGGCTCCTGAGCCCGAGCCGGCCCCCGAGCCTGAGCCCGAGCCGGAGCCCGTGGTCGTCGCACCCGTCGTCGCTCCCGCTCCCGTGGCGCAGCAGCGGGTCTCCGAGCCGGAGTCCGCGACCGGCATGCTCCAGCTGGCCCAGAAGCTGCACGACGACTACGTGCGCGCCGGCCAGGAGGAGGGCGACCGGATCATCACGGACGCCAAGGCCCAGGCCACGCGCATCGTCGCGGAGGCCGAGGAGACCTCGAGCCGCACGCTCGCCGCGCTCGAGCAGGAGCGTGGGCTCCTCGAGCGCAAGATCGACGAGCTGCGGGTCTTCGAGCGCGACTACCGCACGCGCCTGAAGAGCTACCTGGAGAACCTCCTCGGTGACCTCGAGTCGCGCGGCACCTCGGTGCAGCCGCGTCAGGCCGGCGACGCCCTGCCGTACAACGGCTGAGCCACCGACCACCGCCGAACCGCCGTACCCGCACGACGCGCCACCTCTGGTGGCGCGTTGTGCGTTTCGGTGGCGAGGTCTACTCTCTCGTGACCCTTCACACACAGGAGCGCCATGACCACCGATGACGCGATCCGCTCGGGCGTCGAGCCGACGGCGGGTCACGACGTGCCCGACCTGGGCAAGCTCGTGAAGACCTTCCCGGTGCGCGAGGGCGAGAAGCCGTGGACCGTCAAGGAGGTCACGGCGATCGCGGACGAGCTCATCGCGGAGATCGCGCGCCTGGAGATCGAGCTGTCGGAGGCCGACGCCGAGCTCTCGGCGCTCCTGCGCAACTCCGGTGACGGTGCGGGGGACGACCAGGCCGACTCCGGCTCGAGCGCCCTCGAGCGCGAGCAGGAGCTCACGCTCGTCAACAACACCCGCGACCTGCTGGACCAGAACCGGCACGCGCTGGAGCGCGTGGGGGCGCCCGGTTTCGGCACGTGCGAGTCGTGCGGCGAGGCGATCGGCAAGGCGCGCCTCCAGGCCTTCCCGCGGGCCACGCTCTGCGTGACGTGCAAGGCCCGCCAGGAGCGTCGCTGAGCGTGCGCCGTCCCTCGCCGCTCGTCCGGCTGCTCGTCGTCCTCGCGCTCGTCGTCGTCGCCGTCGACCAGGCGACCAAGGCGTGGGCACTGTCCGCGCTCGCCGAGGGTGAGCGGACGCCGGTCCTGGGCGACCTGCTCGGGCTGACCCTGGTCTTCAACCCGGGGGCGGCGCTGAGCATCGCCACGGGCATGACGTGGATCCTCACGCTCGCGGCGCTCGCCGTGACCGTGGTGGTGCTGCGGGTGGCGAGCCGGCTCGGCTCGCGCACGTGGGCGGTGGCACTCGGGCTCCTGCTCGGCGGGGCGGTCGGGAACCTCATCGACCGGCTGGTCCGCGAGCCCGGGGTGGGGCGCGGCGAGGTCATCGACTTCATCGCCTACGCCGACTGGTTCGTGGGCAACGTCGCGGACGTGGCCATCGTCGCGGCGGCCGGCCTGATGATCCTCCTCGGCATGCGCGGGGTCGCGCTCGACGGGACGCACCACGTGGACGAGGACGGTGGGTCGGCCGCGGAGCCCGCGGACACGGGGACCGCGGCCGCGCAGGGCGCATCGGCGGACGACCGCACGGACGATGCGGCGGAGTCCGCCGAGGACACCCCGGCCGACGGTGAGCCGGCGGGCGACGAGCTCGCCGACCGGCGGTGAGCACGCGCGCGCTGCCGGTGCCGGACGGCCTGGCCGGGGACCGCG
Organism: Actinomycetes bacterium; assembly: GCA_023418375.1. Taxonomy (GTDB): domain Bacteria; phylum Actinomycetota; class Actinomycetes; order Actinomycetales; family Cellulomonadaceae; genus Actinotalea. The sequence goes on from JAEZZV010000320.1 coordinate 3,094, forward strand.
TCGACGCCGCGTTGTCGCGACTCCTGGGCATCTCCCGCACTCGAGCGGCCGACCTGGCGGGGGCGGGCGCCGTCGTCGTGGACGGCCGGCCCGCGGGCAAGTCGGACCGGCTCGTCGCCGGGGCCTGGCTCGAGGTCGACCTGACCTCCCTCGACGAGCCCGCCGTCGTTGCCCCGCCGGAGCCCGTGCCGGGGATGCGGATCGTGCACGACGACGACGACGTCGTCGTCGTCGACAAGCCGGTGGGCGTCGCGGCGCACCCGTCGCCGGGTTGGACCGGGCCGACGGTCGTCGGCGCCCTCGCGGCCGCGGGCTACCGAGTGTCGACCTCCGGCGCGGCCGAGCGCCAAGGCGTCGTGCACCGCCTCGACGTCGGGACGTCGGGGCTGATGGCCGTCGCCAAGAGCGAGCGGGCGTACACGGCGCTCAAGCACGCGTTCAAGGTCCGCGAGGTCGACAAGGTCTACCACGCCGTCGTGCAGGGCCATCCCGAGCCGACGGAGGGCACGATCGACGCCCCGATCGGCCGGCACCCGAGCGCCGACTACAAGTTCGCCGTCGTCGCGGGCGGCAAGCCCTCGGTGACGCACTACCAGGTGCTCGAGATGGTGCCCGCGGCGTCGCTCGTCGAGGTGCACCTGGAGACGGGCCGCACGCACCAGATCCGCGTGCACATGGCGGCGGTCCGGCACCCGTGCGTCGGCGACCTCACGTACGGCGCCGACCCGGCGCTCGCCCAGCGACTGGGCCTGACCCGGCAGTGGCTGCACGCCGTCCGGCTGGGCTTCGCGCACCCCGCGACGGGGGAGTGGCTCGAGGTGACGAGCGAGTACCCGGAGGACCTGGCCACGGCCTGGCAGCGCCTGCGCGCGGGCGGCTCGGGCGACTGACCGGGCCGTGAGACGCATCGCCGCCGTTCGCTGAGACGACCGCCGCGGCGCCCGCGCGGGCGCGCCGAGGGTGTCGGGACGCCCGCCTAGAATCGCCGCCATGGCCGCTGCAGGAGACTTCGCCCACCTGCACGTGCACACCGAGTACTCGATGCTCGACGGCGCGGCCAAGATCGACGAGCTGCTGGCCGAGGTCAAGGCGCACGGGCAGAGCGCCGTCGCCATGACCGACCACGGGTACCTGTTCGGCGCCTTCGAGTTCTGGAGCAAGGCCCGCGCACAGGGCGTCAAGCCGATCATCGGGCTCGAGGCCTACGTCACGCCGGGCACCAGCCGCTTCGACAAGACGCGGGTGCGCTGGGGCGAGCAGCACCAGCGCGACGACGACGTGTCGGCGGGCGGCGCCTACACCCACCTCACGCTGTGGGCCCGCGACAACGAGGGTCTGCACAACCTCTTCCGGCTCGGCTCGATGGCCTCGCTCGACGGTCAGATGGGCAAGTGGCCGCGGATGGACCTCGAGCTCCTGCAGCGGTACTCCCGCGGCCTGTCGGTGGGCACCGCCTGCCCGTCCGGCGAGGTCCAGACCCGCCTGCGCCTCGGCCAGTACGACCAGGCCGTCCGCGCTCTCGGTGAGCTCCAGGACGTCTTCGGCAAGGAGAACGTCTACGTCGAGCTCATGGACCACGGCGCGGAGATCGAGACGCGCGTCGTCAAGGACCTGATCCGGGTCGCACAGGACGTCGGGGCCCCGCTCCTGGCCACGAACGACTCGCACTACGTCCGGCCCGAGCACCACGACGCCCACGACGCGCTGCTGTGCATCAACTCGGGGTCCACGCTCTCCGACCCCGACCGCTTCAAGTTCGACGGCGACGGCTACCACGTGCGGTCCACCGAGGACATGCTGCGTCTGTTCGCCGAGCTGCCCGAGGCGTGCACGAACACCCTGCGCCTGGCCGAGCAGTGCGACGTCTCGTTCACGACGGCGTCCGACGGCGCGAACTTCATGCCGCGCTACCCGACGCCGCCCGGCGAGGACGAGACGAGCTGGTTCGTCAAGGAGGTCGAACGTGGCCTGGCCGTCCGGTACCCGGCGGGCATCCCGGACCACGTCCGCACGCAGGCCGAGTACGAGACCCAGGTCATCACCCAGATGGGCTTCCCCGGGTACTTCCTCGTGGTCGCGGACTTCATCAACTGGGCGAAGGACCACGGGATCCGCGTGGGCCCGGGCCGCGGCTCGGGCGCCGGATCGATGGCGGCGTACGCGATGCGCATCACCGACCTCGACCCCCTCCAGCACGGCTTGATCTTCGAGCGGTTCCTCAATCCGGACCGCGTCTCGATGCCCGACTTCGACGTCGACTTCGACGAGCGCCGCCGGGGCGAAGTCATCAAGTACGTCACGGACAAGTACGGCGAGGACCGCGTCGCGCAGATCGTCACCTACGGCACGATCAAGGCCAAGCAGGCGCTGAAGGACTCGGCCCGGCTGCTCGGCTACCCGTTCGCCGTGGGGGAGAAGCTCACCAAGGCGATGCCGCCGGCGGTCATGGGCAAGGACATCCCGCTGTCCGGGATCTTCGACAAGGCCCACCCGCGGCACGCCGAGGCCGAGGAGTTCCGACAGCTGCACTCCACGGACCCCGACGCGCAGGCCGTGGTCACCCTGGCGCGCGACATCGAGGGCCTCAAGCGCCAGTGGGGCGTGCACGCGGCGGGCGTGATCATGTCGAGCGAGCCGCTCGTCGACATCATCCCGATCATGCGGCGCCCCCAGGACGGCGCGATCATCACGCAGTTCGACTACCCCACCTGTGAGGGCCTCGGCCTGATCAAGATGGACTTCCTCGGGCTGCGCAACCTGACGATCCTCGACGACGCGCTCGAGAACATCGTGATGAACGGCAAGGAGCCCGTCGAGCTCGAGTCGCTCACGCTCGACGACCCGGCCACCTACGAGCTCCTCGGCCGGGGCGACACCCTGGGCGTGTTCCAGCTCGACGGCGGCGGCATGCGGACCCTGCTCCGGCTCATGCGACCTGACAACTTCGAGGACATCTCGGCCGTCGGCGCGCTCTACCGGCCGGGGCCGATGGGCGCGAACTCGCACACCAACTACGCGCTGCGCAAGACCGGGCAGCAACCGGTGGTCGCGATCCACCCGGAGCTCGAGGAGCCGCTGCGCGACATCCTGGACACGACCTACGGCCTGATCGTGTACCAGGAGCAGGTCATGGCCATCGCGCAGCGGGTCGCCGGCTACAGCCTCGGCCAGGCGGACATCCTGCGCCGCGCGATGGGCAAGAAGAAGAAGGCCGAGCTGGACAAGCAGTTCGCGGCGTTCTCCGCGGGCATGGTCGAGCGTGGCTTCTCGGTGGACGCCGTGACGACGCTGTGGGACATCCTGCTGCCCTTCAGCGACTACGCGTTCAACAAGGCGCACTCCGCCGCGTACGGCGTCGTCTCCTACTGGACGGCCTACCTCAAGGCCAACTACCCGACCGAGTACATGGCGGCGCTCCTCACCAGCGTCCGTGACGACAAGGACAAGTCGGCGCTCTACCTGGGCGAGTGCCGGCACATGGGCATCACCGTGCTGCCGCCGGACGTGAACTCCTCCTCGGCGAACTTCACCGCGGTGGGCACCGACATCCGCTTCGGCCTCACCGCTGTGCGCAACGTCGGCGCGAACGTCGTCGAGGCGATCGTCGTCGCCCGGGAGGAGAAGGGGGAGTTCACGTCCTTCACCGACTTCCTCGACAAGGTGCCGGCCGTCGTGTGCAACAAGCGGACCATCGAGTCGCTGATCAAGGCGGGCGCGTTCGACTCGCTCGCGCCGTCGCGCCGCGCCCTGCTCCTCGTGCACGAGCAGGCGGTGGACGCCGTCGTCGGGATCAAGCGCAAGGAGGCCGAGGGGCAGTTCGACCTCTTCGCGGGGATGGGGGCGGACGACGACGCCGTCTCGGTCACGGTCGAGGTGCCCGACGTGCCGGACTGGGACAAGAAGCAGCGCCTCGCCTTCGAGCGCGAGATGCTCGGCCTGTACGTCTCCGACCACCCGCTGTCCGGTCTGGAGCATGTCCTGGCCACGGCGTCGGACTGCTCGATCACCACGCTCACCGCCGACGAGACGCGCCCCGAGGGCTCGGCCGTCACCGTGTGCGGCCTCATCACGTCGCTGCAGCGCAAGATGAGCAAGAACGGCAACCCGTGGGCCGTGGTGACGCTGGAGGACATCGACGGCTCGATCGAGGTCCTCTTCTTCGGGGAGACGTACCTCAGCTACGCCACGATGCTCGCCGAGGACGCCGTCGTGACGGTGCGCGGTCGCGTCCGCCGGCGCGACGACGCCGTGCAGCTGCAGGCGATGGAGGTCTCGCTCCCGGACGTGTCGACGGCCGACTCGCGTCCGGTGACGATCACGATGCCGGAGAGCCGGTGCACCCCGCCGGTCGTGGAGAAGCTGCGCGACGTGCTCGCCGCGCACCCGGGTGTCACGCAGGTCAACCTGAAGCTCTCCCGGCCGGGTGAGCGGAGCCTGGTGGTCCGCCTCCAGGACACGTACCGCGTCGAGCGGACGACCGCCCTCTTCGGCGACCTCAAGGCCCTCCTCGGGCCGGGCTGTCTCGTCCCGTAGGTGCCGCGGCCCGGGCGTCGTCCGGCCGGCCTCGTCCGGGAGCGGCTCCCGCGGGTGACAGACTCGGCGCGTGATCCACCTGACCCCCGAGCAGCGGGTCTTCGTGACCGAGCGTCACCTCGCCACGCTCACCACGCTGCGGCCGGACGGCACCCCGCACGTCGTCCCCGTCGCCTTCACCTGGGACGCCGAGCGCGGGACGGCCGTGATGACCACGCGCGAGGGCTCGGCGAAGGTCCGCAACATCGAGGCCGCAGCGGCGAGCGGGGCAGCCGTGCGAGCGGCGCTGTGCCAGGTCGACGGAGGGCGGTGGCTCACGCTCGAGGGGGAGGTCGCAGTCTCGCGCGACCCGGAGGTGGTCGCCGACGCGGAGCGCCGCTACGCCGGCCGCTACCGGCACCTCGAGCCGTCGCCGACCCGGATCGTGCTGCGGCTGGCCGTGGACCGGGTCATGGGCTCGGCGTACATGACGCGATAGCCGCCGGCCCGCCGGTTGCGTCTCGCGGGACGTACCGACGACGCCTGCGGCCGCGGCCCCGACCTAGACTCGGCTGCGTGATCACCCGCATCGACCTGCGCGGCCGCCGCCTGTCGGCGCGCGACCTCGCCGCCACCCTGCCCCGTCCCGAGCTCGACGTCGCGAGCGCCGCCGAGCAGGTCGCGCCGATCGTCGAGGACGTGCGGCATCGTGGTGCCGTCGCCCTGCGGGAGCTCGCGGAGCGGTTCGACGGGGTGCGGCCCGATCACCTGCGGGTGCCGGCGCAGGCCCTCGTGGACGCTCTCGACGGTCTGGACGCCGGCGTCCGGGCGGCGGTGGAGGAGTCGATCCGCCGGGCACGGCTCGTGCACGCCGCCCAGGTACCGCGCGACTTCGCGGTCGACCTCGCGCCGGGGGCCCAGGTGCGTCAGCGGTGGCTGCCCGTGCGCCGGGTCGGCCTCTACGTGCCCGGGGGGCTGGCCGTCTACCCGTCGTCGGTGGTCATGAACGTCGTGCCGGCGCAGGAGGCCGGCGTCGGCAGCCTCGTCGTGACCAGCCCGCCGCAGGCCGCCAACGGCGGGCTGCCGCACCCGACGATCCTCGCGGCGTGCGCGCTGCTCGGCGTCGACGAGGTCTACGCGGTCGGTGGCGCGCAGGCGGTCGCGATGCTCGCCTACGGGGCCGCGGGCGAGACCGAGGCGGACGGGGCCGTGCTCTGCGAGCCGGTCGACGTCGTCACCGGACCGGGCAACCAGTACGTGACGGCGGCCAAGCGGCTGGTCCGCGGGGTCGTCGGGATCGACTCCGAGGCGGGGCCGACGGAGATCGCGATCCTGGCCGACGCCGGGGCCGACCCCCGGCACGTGACCGCAGACCTCATCTCGCAGGCGGAGCACGGCCCGACCTCGGCATCGGTCCTGGTCACGGACTCGCTCGAGCTGGTCGCCGCCGTGGAGCGCGCCCTGCCCGCGATGGTGACGGCGACGAAGCACGCCGAGCGGGTGGCGACGGCGCTCGCGGGCCCGCAGTCGGCGATCGTGGTCGTGGACGACCTCGAGCAGGGCCTGGACGTCTGCAACGCCTACGGCGCCGAGCACCTGGAGATCCAGACCGCCGACGCCGCCGCGGTCGCCGACCGCGTGACGAGCGCGGGCGCCATCTTCGTCGGGGCCTGGTCGCCGGTCTCGCTCGGCGACTACATGGCAGGCTCGAACCACGTGCTCCCCACCGGTGGCTGCGCGCACTTCTCCAGCGGGCTCGGTGTCCACTCGTTCGTCCGGCCGGTGCAGGTCATCGAGTACGACCAGGCGGCGCTCGGCGTCCTCGCGGAGCGGATCGTCACCCTGGCGAACGACGAGGACCTGCCCGCTCACGGCGAGGCCGTCCAGGCCCGGTTCGACTGACCGTCGCGGCGCGCGGCAGGAAACCCGTCCCGTGCGGCGGGTCCTTCTGCCATGCTCGACGCCGTGATCCGCCGCTGCACCGCCCGCCGTGCGGGTGTCGTGACCGCGGTGGCGGCCGTCGCGACGCTGCTCGCGGCCTGCGACGGCGAGGCGCCGACCGCCACGCCAAGCACCTCCGAGCCCGGGCCCGGCGAGTACCTCCCGGGGCTCGCCGCGACCGTCGACCTGCCGGCCGGCGAGCCGGACGCCGTGATCCTCGTCGTCCCGGGGGGCGGGTTCCGGGCGGCCGACCCCACCGGCTTCCTGCCCCTGGGCGAGGACCTCGCCGACGAGGGCTTCGCGACGGTGACCATCACGTACGACCACGCGGGCACGGGCACGTACTACCCGCGCCCCGTGGACGAGGTGGCCTGCGCGATCGGCTTCGCGGCCGCACAGGTGCCCGACGTGCCGGTGGTCGTCCTCGGGCACTCGGCGGGCGCCAACCTCGTCATGCTCGCCGGGCTCCAGCCGCTGCGCACCGACGTGAGCTGCCCGTACGAGCCGCGCGAGGCGGACGGGCTCGTGGGCCTCGCCGGCCCGTACGACATCCACAGGTCGCGGATCGGCGAGGACCTGTTCGGCGTGCCGCAGGACGAGGACCCCGAGGTGTGGCGCGACGGCGACCCGCTGACCTGGGCGGACGCGCGGCCGGAGGTACCCGTGCTGCTCATGCACGGCGACGCCGACGAGATGGTGCCTGTCGACTTCACCGAGCAGATGGCCGACGCGCTGGAGCAGGGCGGGCACGAGGTCGTCGCCCTGTACCCCGAGGGCGCGCGCCACAACGACCTGTTCGAGTCCTCGTGGCTGCTGGAGGACCTCGTCGACTGGGCGCGCGACGTCGTCCTGACCCGGTCCGAGGAGTGATCGGACCCGCTTAACATCGGTGCGTGCCCATCCTGGAGATCATCGGCTGGTTCGGCTCCGCGCTCCTCGTCGTCTCGCTGCTGCAGACCCGGGTGATGCGCCTGCGCGTGCTCAACTCGGCGGCGTCGGCCGTGCTGGTCGGTTACAACGCCGCCCTCGGTGTGTGGCCCATGGTCGCGATGAACGTCGTGCTGGTGGCGATCAACCTCTCGGTGATCTGGCGGATGCTGCGCCAGCGGCACGACGCGCGGGCCTACGACGTCGTGCGCGTGGGGGTGGGCGAGCCCTTCCTCGCGCGCCTGCTCGGGCGGCACGCCGAGGACATCACGCGCTTCTACCCCGCGCCCGAGGCGCTCGCTGCCCAGGCCGAGCACGCGTTCCTCGTCACCACCGGCGACGAGGTCGTCGGCGTGGTGCTCTCGCGGACGGGCGACACCCCGGACGAGCAGCAGGTCCTGCTCGACTACGTGCTGCCGCCCTACCGCGACTTCACCCCTGGCGAGTTCGTGTTCCGGCCCGACGGCCCGTTCGCCCGGATGGGCGCCCGCCGCGTCGTCGCCTCGCAGGCCATGACGGGGTCCGCGGCGTACCTTGCGGCGGTCGGCTTCCGGCCGGACGGCGCGCGGCAGGTCCTCCTGCTGGGCGA
>JAEZZV010000029.1 GCA_023418375.1 Actinomycetes bacterium
GCATGCCCACGACTTCACGCGCGAGCGCATCATCGGCCGGTCCGGGTGTCTGCAGCACGCGTGCCATCAAGTCCTCCTCGGAATGCGACTTCAGCTCCACCGCCAGCAGCGAGCGCGCCTGCACATAGCGGGTGTCGGTCTTCGCGGCATAGGGAGCGAGCTGCGCCTGGATGCCATTCGCATGTTTCTTCTCGGTCTTTACCGCCTCCTCCAGGCGCGCCAGTTCTTCCCGCAGGCTGCGCATGCCTGCGGCTTCCTCCGCGCGGGCGGTCGCCGCCGCAAGTTCGTCCTTGGGTGCCTGCAGCGCCTGCCGGGTTTCCTCTTCCGCTTTGACGAGCGCATCCCGCATGGCCAGCAGCGTCATTTCATTGCGCCGGTTCTCGTGGAAGTTGCACAGCCTGGCGATCCAGCCGTCGAGGAAGCGCACGATGCCCGAACCATGATATGCGTCAGTCGCGTAGCCGGCCGAGACGAGGTAGGCATAGCGCGCATCCTGCCGGTACTGCGGCAGCTTGCGCGCGCACTCCTCCTGCAGTTCGCGCAGGTTGGGTGCCGCCGCGCGCTGGCGCTCCTGCGCCTCGTCGAAGCGCGCCAGCATCTGCGTGAAGTCCTCGCGCCCGGCCAGCGTGTCGGCGACCTGCTTGCGAAGCCGGCGCAGGTCTGCCTGCATTGCTTCGATCTTTTCCAGCAGGCCCGAGATATTTCTTTCAACCTGTTCCAGCTGCTCGCGCAGTTTGCGCTCCTCCGCATCGCGCAGTTCCAAAACCTCGCGTGTTTCCTGCTCCAGTTCCGGCCGACGTTCCAGATGCAGGTCGGCGATTTCGCTCAGCTTGACGGCGATCTGCTGCTCCAGCCTCAGCTCCTGGCTGGCGGCCTCGGAGAGCTGGTGTTCGATCGAGCGCAGCTTCCGCTCATAGCCGAGCGAATTATCGTGAATGGAGCCGAGCATGGTCGAGGCGAGAATCACTTACCACTCCAGGATCAGGTCGGGTTGCTCCGAAAAGGTGCGGGAATACTTTATGGTCAGCGCGTTGGCGGGCTTCTTGCCGAGCAGCTTGTCGTCCACATGGCCGTCTTTGACCTTGTCGGCCCGCACGCTTTCATAGACGTCCTGGCTCACGCGCACGCCAAACTGGCTCGCCGTCTTTCTTTCCCCCGACTCCGCGCTGGTGACGGTCACCGGCACCACACGGCCCGAAGGATCGGTCGCTTCCGCGATCAGATACCAGGCGCTCCCGCCGCTCGCACCATACCTGCGTACGACGCCAGTCCTGGTGCCGCTCCGATCAACCACGTTGATGGCAAGCGGTGTCGCCGCATAGGCGCGCATCGCCTCCAGCTGGGCCAGCGACGTTCGTGCTCTTGCGCTGTCACGCTCGCTTACCGCGCGGTTGGCTTCGGCCACCATTGCCTCCACCTGTTGCATGTCGGACGGTGGCAGGCCCATCTCCTTAAAGCTTTCCCCTACTTTGCGGATCTGGGCGGCGATACCGTCAAGCTCGGCCGCCGTGGCGGCCTGCGCGGCACGCTCCGCTGCCGCTTCCCTCTCCTGCGCCTGCTGCGCCACATAGCTGCCGCCGGCCAGTAGCGCCAGCGCGGCAACGCCGGCCAGCGCCGGCTTTTTCCATGACGAGCGGGCAATATAGATGCGGGCCAGCAGGCCGGACAGCTTGCCGGTGCGTGGCGCTTCGTAGCTCAGGCGCTTGTCGAAATAGGTGCGCACGCCCTGCTCCACGAGCTCGTCCTCGACCTCGATGTTCTGGCTCCGGTAGTAATCGCGGATGCGCCGCGCAACCTCTTCCCGGCGCCGCGGCAGGTCCAGGTGCTCCTGGACGACCATCTGCCTGTGGCGCATTTCGTCGATGAGGGCCATCGCCCCCATCTGTTCCCGCAGCCGGACTTCGGCCATGGCGATCAGGTGCCCTTCGCCACCAGTTCAACGAAACGCCGCTTGCTGTCCTCGGTGGCGGCCTCGATGTCTTTTGCAGTCTGCGTCGATTCCTTGCGCAGTTCTTCCACCAGCCGGATGGTGCTTGCCTGGAAATCTACCACCGCGTCCGCCAGTGCCTTGACCGAACTCGCCTGCAGCGTCGAACCATATCCGGCGCGCAGGCCCGCTTCCAGCTGGGCGCCGCCCGTCCTGGCCAGGTCTTCCAGTCCCTTGTTCATGCCGGCCTTCATCGCTTCCATCGTATTGGTCGCTTCCGACAAGCCCGCCATCGAGGTGAAGGAGGCCGACAGGCCGGTAAACACAACTTCGTTGGTCGCGAAGAAGGTCACCGCGCGCTGGTACAGGCGTTCCTTCACGCTGTGCGTCTGCTGCAGCCGGGCAAAGACCAGCTCGGCGGTGTTGTAGGCGGTCTTCAGGTCGTCGGCGACATCTTTCACCACCTGGTAGGAACGGTCCTCGTTCTGCACCGCCCGCAGTGCTTCGTCACGCACCAGCTCCAGCCGCGTGCGCTCGGCGGCATCCTCGCCTGCATAGGCTTCGACCGTGGCATTGGCGTTCTGCAAGGCCGCCTTCTTTTCTTCTAGTGCCGCGCTGGCAGTTTTCAGCAGTTCCTGCGCCTGCACTTCCGCCGCCTTGAGCGCCATGCGGAAATCACGGTAAGCCTCGAGTATGGTGTTCTCGCGCTGGATCTGGTCGTTCGCCGATTCGGCCACCGCGTGGTAATTCTTTCGGATATCGTTGAAGCGGTCCGGGATGGAGCCGCGCCGCATCTTCATCCAGTTCATGCGCATGCGCTCGCGGAAGTCGAGCTTGCCATCGGCAGTCCACTCCGTCATTTGCTGCGCATCATCGCGGATCGAATTGAAGCTGTCGGCGATGTCGGCATAGCGGGTGGAAATGTCCATGCCGGCAATCTGTTCCCGCACGGCTGCGTTGAACGACGAGGATTGCTGCAGAGTTGCGGCAATCGAGGTCACCTTTGCATTGTCGTAATGCGCGATCTTTTCCAGGATAGCGACCACTGGTGCCCCCTGCTCGGTCTGGATATTGATGCCGAGAGTGCGCAGTGCAGACACTGCGCGGTCAAGATAATTTACGGGCAACATCGCAATTCCTTCCGTTCCGGTTGATCCCGCTTGGCGGGGCGAATAGGCATATTGCTATGGACAGGGAACGGAGGAAATCGCTCAATGAATGTTGAGTTGCAGTGCGGAAGGTGAAGCCGAAAACAAGAGCGCGGCATCATTGTTTGAGTTTTTCGATTGACTTGCAAACCCACCCGCATACTCTTGAAAAGGCGATCGTATCTCGCTGGCGCTGAGCCAGCGTCCGCTTCGCGCGGCGGGACAGGATTATGCGGCGGTGCACCGTGGCGATTGCGGCAAGAATGGCCGCCCTATCAACAAGAGACTCAACAACACAGCGCAGGACACCTCATGGCGAGAAATCTGCAGCCGGTAATCAACCCACCAAGGACACATCCACTCCGCAACGCGCGTGCTTATGTCGTCAGGGAATCGGCCATCCACGGGAAAGGCGTTTTTGCGGCAAGAGCAATCGCGCCGGGCGAACGCATCATCGAGTACCGGGGCGAACGCATTCACTGGGACGAGGCGCTGCAGCGCGCGGAAAAAACGGGCGGGCCGC